>JAGBXG010000174.1 GCA_017629415.1 Pseudomonadota bacterium
AATACTGCCGGATCGGGGCGTTGCGGGGTGTCCCCGCATGGGGGGTAGGCGCGTATTGGCGCGCGGCTATGTCGGCTCTGTAAGCCGACATACGCCTTGCGTTGCACGGCTATTTCGCCCCAAAAGGGCTCAATACGCCGCGCAAATAGCGCCGTAGGGGGCTTGCCCCCCACAAAAAACGTTACGGCATACGCAAAGTTTTTCAGGGCTCTGCTCCAAACCCCGTCAAGCTGCAAAACAATATAAACTTATTAAATTAGCCTTTCTTTGCAATCACACGAATATATTGCGTTCTTTCATCCGTTTCCTGCAATATAAAACCGTCTACACGTTTTAAGGCATACGATTTGAAATATTGGGCGCAATAACCTTCAATTTCGGGTTCTGTCTGGCGATAACGCATCCAATTGTCAAAAAAGACTACGGATTTATCTTCCCCGTTTGGACAATCTGAACCACAACGTTCAAAGCAGCCTAAAAAAATGCCGCCCGGCTTGAGAACTCTCGAAAATTCGGCCACAACAGCTTCGATATTTTCGAGATATTCCAAACACCCCAATGCGACGACGCCATCAAAGCGTCCATCTTCAAATGGCAAAGGTTCACTTAAATCGTGGGTCAAATAAAAGACATTTTCAGATTTGCAAGCGGCCTGAAAACACATCTCCGGCGAAATATCCAAGCCCACAGCCTGCGCACCTTGAGCCTGAAACCAGCGCGTACATTCGCCAGTACCGCAGCCGGCATCTAAAATCTGCAAACCCTTGAAATCCGTACCTGCAAAGGCATCACGAATATGAGGAAACGGATCCCAGGCCAGTTCTTCACGCATGGCCTCATAATCTTCCGCCAACTGATCAAATAAAGTATCCGGTGATTCGAGCATTTCTATCCTTCTAAAAACTGACGGCATTTTTGGCAAAGGGCTTCAAAAGCATCGTCTGACATCGGCAAATCGATCCATTCCGTTTCGGGATCAGAGCGGAACCATGTCAGCTGACGTTTTGCAAAACGCCGTGTTTCGCGTTTCGCCAGTTCCAAGCCTTCCTCAAGCGTACATTGACCGAGCAAGACCATGGCGGCTTGTTTGTATCCCAGGGCTTTGACAGGCAGTTCATCTGTCGGCAATCCGGCATCAAGCATGGCCTTTGTTTCTTCCAAAATGCCTGTTGCCCACATTTCATCCAGTCGTTTTTCGATTTTTTCGTACAATACAGGACGCGGTCTTTGGCAGCCAAAGATCAGGCGGTCGTAATACCGTGTTTTAAAGCCGTGTTCAGCATGTGATGCACTGAGCAGACGGCCGGTTGTTTCATAGACTTCGAGAGCTCGTTCGATGCGCACCCAATCCTGGGGATAAATTTTGGCGGCGGCATCGGGATCGATATCCTGCAAACGCGCATACATCGCCGGCTGCCCCAAACTGTCGCGCTCGGCACGCAGTTTTGCACGCACATCATCGTTACGCGAAGGTGCTTCAATCAATCCATGCAAGATGGCCCGATGATAAAGTCCAGTCCCCCCGGAAATGACACAGCAACGCCCCCGAGCATGAATTTCAGCCACGCGTTGGTGTACATAAGCCGCAAATTCTGATGCATCCATCGGAGGACCAAAATCGATCAAATCAATGCCATGAATGGGAATCCGAGCTTGTTGCTCAGGCGTCGGTTTGTCCGTGCCAACGGCAAGCGGACGGTAAACCTGCATGGAATCGACATTGATCAGTTCTCCCTCCAAAGCTTCGGTCAATTTTACCGAAAATGCCGTTTTACCGGAGGCCGTGGGACCCACAATTTGTATGATTTTAGGTTTCTCAGCCATAAATAATGTGCATATCCCCATGTGAAAAAAGAGGTTTAAATGTCAAATCAAGTTATTCCACAGAAGCCTTGGCAACGGGATATGCATCGGGTTTCAGTTCAGCCAAGGTTTGGGCAGATTTTTGGGCAAACGAAGTATAAGATTCGAGCTGAATGGTTATTTGACGCGCGACATCGAGCAATGAAGCGGCGGCATCTTCGGCCGGGAAAATGAGTTCATCTTCGACCCAAACGGTATAATCATCCAAGCCCTGGGGATCGTTTTCCAATTCTTTAGGAGGCGGCAATGCTTTGAATGCATCGCGAAAATGAAGTGCCATTTGAGCCAGCTCATAAGCAGATGCCGTCGATATTTGAGCATTTTTATAAGTAATGGCTTGCTGGAAATGCTTTTCAGCAGCCTGACGTTTTTTGGCTTTTTCTTCGATGCGTTTTCGCAAAGTGCGAATCGGAAATTCGAGCACGACATTTTCAAATTCGATTTGCGCCATGCGTCCCATCAAATAAGCATGACGTGCAAGCTCTATGCGCCCCCAGGTTGTTTCATCGGGAGTGAGGCCTGTCATCGTTTTTTGCGCAGCTTCAAGCTGACGCGCTTCGAGGGCATATTGTACTTTGGTAAAGAGAATTTGCCGCTGCAATGCCGGTGTAGCCGCTGTAAATGCCGGATCTGCCCCCAAAGCCGTCAAACGTTCCATGGCAGCAGAGGGTTCTTCATCAAGTGCAGCACGTTCAATAGTCGCTGCCAGGCGTGTCAGCATGGGGACTGCCGTCGCTTTTTCTTCCTCGGTGAGTTCCGTTTTCATCGTTTCAGCAACACGATATAAATCAAACTGCGGATTTTCAGCTGTATTTTGCATCAAATACTGATCGAGCATGGCTTGAGCACGACTTTTCTCACCCAAAGCTTTCAAAAGCTGAGCCCCATAAAAAACAGCTTGCGCAGCTTCCAGACGATCCTGTTCCGGAAGTTTGGGGAGCTCAACAGGTTTGACTTCCTGTTTGCCTTTAGCTTTCTTCTTGGTTTTGTTCGTCGTTTCAGCCGTCGGTGTTTTCAAAGCTTGAGCAAGGGTGAAATACCCCTGTGCCGCACGTTCAAAGGCTTCAGCGGATGTCCGATAACGTGCAATCTTGGTAGCATTGACACCGATTTTGAACGCCGCATGCGCACAAAGTGCCGGTGTATTCGCCTGTTCCTGAAGCGGTTCAAGCAAAGTAATGGCTGCACGCCAGGATTCTCTCGATTCTTCAAATGCTGCAGCTTTAAATCTTGCCGCTGTCGTATGCTCCTTTCGATGTGGGAACGAAGATTCAATGCGCATAATTGTTGCAACCGCCGCATCCATGTTTTGGGCATCTGCAAGCGCAACGGCTTGCTTATCGATCGCAAATGAAGCTGTGTCCTCCAGTTCGGCTGCCGTATAATGCTTGAAATTCTGTTTTTCGATGAGCCATTTGGCCCAAAATTCAATTTTTTCGTAGTTATTGGCCTTGTGATACAGCTCGAACATCGAACCCACGGCCACTGCGGCATACTGATGCTCGGGAAAATCGGTCACGATCGCATCAAAACGTTGGGCAGCTTGGTTATAGTCATGGTGCGTTCTGTAAATTTCAGCAGCACGCCATAAAAATGCAGGGGTTTCATCATCTTTCGGATAACGCGTTGAAAATTGTTCTGCCGAACGCACGAATCCAAGTTCAGCCTCCGTTAAAGGCTCTTTTTCGCGGACTTCAGAACCGCGTTTTTCTTCGACAAAGTGGGTAGCTTTAGCCGAATTGATGATCGACCATTCGGGATCGGATGTCGCCAGAATATTGGCATACACAAAGACCTGGCGGTTAGCGGCAACACGAATTTGTTCATGGCGTTCGGCATCATTGCCGTCATTTGTCCAATCGATAATCGTCTGATAAGCTTGGGCAGCCTCCTTAAGTTTGACAAGTACATCTGCGGCCAGTTCAGGTTCTGTTTTTAACCGTTTGCCGTATTCTTTTTTCAGTCCATGGAGTGCAGCATCCGACCGTTCATCCAACACATAGGCAAAACTGTAATGCATATCGAAAGCAGAATCCCCTTGGGCATAATGCGCCAATTCCGTGCGAAGCAGCTGTTCGGCATCGGCCCATGCCGCATCGCGTTCCGCCGGTTCGGATGCTTTTTCTGCCTGAGTCATGGATGCAATTGCCAAGGTAAAAATCTGATGCGTATTGAAGCGTTTTGCACGTTCAATGGCTGATTTCTCATGGTTTTCATTGGCTTGATACCAGACTGTTCCAGGCAATGTCGCCGCAATCGCCGCCCTTGTCGCGGCTTCAGCCTCTTCAAGCCGATTCGACTGCCGGAAGGCTTCCACGCGAGCCGTATGCCAGTCGATGACATGCGGATGGGTGGGATTTTCGGCCAAAAGACCATCATAAAGCTCGATTTCTTCTTCAAATTTGCCCTGAGCATCCAAAATGGCTCCGAGCTGTTCAATTTTATCACGCGCTTTATCGGGCGGCAGCTTGGCATTCAAATAAGCACGCGCTTCTTTCCAACCACCGGGCAACTCAACAAATGTTGTACTTAAATCGTTCAATGCCTGATTTCGGAACGAAACTTCACCCACATTCAGCTTATTTTCATCGATTTGACCGTCAGCACCGATGGCGGAAGCATACCGCGAATCGATGGATTCCACGACTTGCTTAAAAAGGTCAACCGCCGTTCGATATGCATCTTCATCGGCTAGATTTAAGTAGGTCCAAGCCAGCTTGTACTGCGCGTATTGAAAAAACGAAGACTGCGGATACTTATCGATAATCGTCTGATATGCCGCCTGTGCTGTCCCCGTATTCTTTTGTGAAAAATAGAACTCTCCCATGGCCAAATAAGCCGCATCGAGTTCTTTATAATCGGGATAAGTCTGAGTCAGACGATGCAAGTAACTGATACCTTCTTTCGCCTGCTGATTGCGGATAAGCGCATCACCTAGCCGGAAAAGCACGTCATCGAGCTTCTCATAAGTCGGATATTTGGCCAAAAGCCGACGATAATCCTGGATCGCATTCTGATAATTGGCCGTTGGCTCGGAAGGGCAACTGCCCTCATCATCCGCACAAGTTTCTAATGCGGCAAGCCAAGCCCGACGTGAACGCAAATATTCGTAATGCGCCGTTTGCCAATGAAATTCCGCGATTTGAGCCAGCCATTTAGGGGCATCCGGATTGAGCGGATCTTTTTCAAGCAGCAGCTCAAACTCTCTGACAAGGGCACTGTTTTGAGATTCCACGCGAGCCATCAGCGCATCGACATCGGCGGGGATTTCTTCCTGCATGGCATACGGTGCCGCCGGTTTGGGTGCCTGAATCGCGCGAGCCGGCACTTTTTCAAGTTTTGCCGCCTGTTTCATCAAGGACTGTGCCACTGCAGATTTGCCAAAATCCTCAGTATCATTTTGAGCGAATGCCGCCACTGGAACCAAAGAAAGACTAACGGCCAATAATATGGGCAAAAATTTCATCTCAAACCTACCAAAATGTCTCATCCACAAAACCGCCCGTAACTGTAAATGCCAAAGCAATCAGCCCCTGAATGGGATTCGGGACAAAGCCCCAAAAGGACTCTGCGTATGCTGTGACTTGTATATGGGGGGCAAGCCCCCCTGCGGCGCTATTTGCGCGGCGTATGAAGCCCGTCAGGGCGAACATAGCCGCGCATGCAAGGCGTATGGAGCCCGTCAGGGCGAACATAGCCGCGCGCCAATACGCGCCTACCCCCCATGCGGGGACACCCCGCAACGCCCCGATCCAGCACCCTCTTGTGAGGCGGCTGCATATCCGTCCAAACCGGCAACGCAAACTCGCGGGTGAACCCACGAAAATGCTTCCGTCTTCTACTCAAATCTCAGCAGAATCGCGGCATGCCAAGCAAAAGTCATACCTTCATACCGAATAGATGGAAACCCAGGATTTCCGGCCAAAAAGAGATATTTTTCCATATCACGAGTGACCAAAAAATCGAGCTGTGCAGCTGTCGAAAATCCAAGCCCGAATGATCCCATCCAAGCCTCCGGACACCATAATGTGGCCCCAAATCCAAGCGTATGCCTGTCTGCATCGAGGACATTAAAAGCATAACGCTGTGCCGGCACAGGTGATTTTCTAAAACCATAGCCGACAGATGCCGAAATCTCATCCATCGGCATCCAGGTCAGTGCCCCACGTATGGCCCAAGCTTCCTCGAATTGAGCATACTCTTGCGCCGTCGCATTCAACACACCGCCAAAATCATCATAAAGTTCTACGGCAGCCGATGTCGCAATCGGGTGTACATAATGCCGCCATTCAAAGTCAGCATCTACCGCAAAACGCGCCAAACGATGTGCGACGAGATGCGAAAAATCATACCTTACCCCCAAACTGAACGTATGCGGCTCAGCATAAGCATATCCCAAAAGACGGACATTAATTTCGCCAATCGCATCATTAATAAAGATTTGTGCGGGCACATCCAGGCTCAACCGCGTGGCCCCATGATAGGCAACCCCCAAATGCAATCCTTCCACAGGTTCAGCATAAACCCCGACGGATGGCGCAAATTTATAATCGACGGTCACATGACTGGAGCTTGCGTCAATTGCACCAGAAAAATCGACATTGACGTTTGCAATGACATCGGGAATCAAGTGCGCACCCACGGCTATTGCAATGCGTTCCCAGACCCTGACTGCCAATGCCGCATCCAGTGAAAACCGGCGAGCATCTGAGCCCGTGCCCAATATCACCGGTTCACTGACCGCTGAATTACGGACTTCATAAAGACCATCATGCGGCACATGGGCATTTACGCCCACAAACAACCTATCGCGATACGATCCCAGCGGCAAAGCGGCTGCCAACCCTATCTGATAGCCGACATAAGTATCATCACCAGCAGCTTCGCCATTGACTTTGAGCTTATCATCCGCCACGACAACGCCGGCAGAAAGCTCAAGATTTTGCACATCCATCAGTCGCGCAGGATTTGAAGCCGCCGCAGACACTGCCGGTGCTGAAGCCGTCACTGCCATGGCCTGCGCGCTTGTCTGAGCATCCAATCCAAAAGCCTCGCGAGGCGCGGCTTCGGCCAGACCTCCCCAAGACATTGCCGCTGCAGCGGCTATGGCAACACCCCAATGCTTCAATTATTTCCCCAATACAGCATGCTGTAATGCCACAAGCTCGCGAATGCCTTTCATCCCAAGCTCAACCATATCTGTCAATTCATGCATCGGCAAAAGTGCACGTTCAGCCGTCGTCTGCCATTCAATGATTTCACCGGCTTCCGTTGCCACCAAATTCGCATCAATATCCGCCGATGAATCTTCAACAAAATTCAAATCCAATAACAATTCGCCATTGACTTTGCCCAAGCTGATAGCAGCCACATGATGAATGATGGGATTTTCTTTCAGTGCACCACTGGCCATCAATTTCTGAATCGCCAAACTTAATGCCACAAAACCGCCTGTAATCGAAGCCGTTCTCGTACCGCCATCCGCCTGAATCACATCACAGTCGATCGTAATCGTCCGGAGTCCAAGCTTCTTTCTGTCCACCGCGGCTCGCAAGCTGCGACCAATCAGACGCTGAATTTCATATGTCCGTCCACTTCCAGAAACCTTCTCGCGAGTCATTCTCGACGATGCCGAAGCCGGCAACATACTGTATTCTGCCGTCAGCCAGCCCATCCCCGCGTTTTCTAAAAATTGCGGCACTTTTTCCTCAACCGATGCTGTACAAATGACTCGCGTTTTACCGCATGAAATAAGACAAGAACCCGGCGCGGAGGTGATAAAATTCGGCACAATCTCTACGGGTCGAATGCAATCCCAGTTTCTATCATTCAGACGTTTATAATTCATAGCCACTCCAACAAAAAAAATCCGTTCAAAACAAACGGTTTACGCCCTCTATTACGCAAGCGCATAAAACTCAAGCCCTTGTTGCGTTATTCCCCCACACACGTCACGACACACGTAAACTTCTTTTGGGGCTCCGCCCCAAACCCCGCCCACGGCATACGCAAAGTTCTTTTGGGGCTCCGCCCCAA
>JAGBXG010000175.1 GCA_017629415.1 Pseudomonadota bacterium
CTTTCTTCGTCAGCTGCGACCTCACTATCGCCCTTCGGGCGGTCTCTCCCACAGGGAGAGAAACCTGATTCGCTTCGCTCATCAAAGCGAACTCGAGTGTTTGATTTGATGAGCGAAATCAAATCCATTCTGCGGCAAAAAACGTTAGCATTTCACGAAGTGTTAAAACTTACCCAAAGCGGAATGGGATACAGGGTTCCCATTTCGCCCCAAGACGTCAGCAACCAGTAAACGGTTAACCTATCCAAACCGCTCCAAGATTGCAGGATTCCAAAGGAGCTCAGCTCCTTTGGTGGGGTCCGGGGCAAAGCCCCGGCGAGGAGTGGGGCGGAGCCCCATAAAATATCTTTAGAACCATTGTTTGCGGCGTTTCATTTGGGCAAGAAGCGGATTGAGTTTTAAACGATTTTTGGCGGATTTGGATTTGAAATGCCAAAAACCGAGAATGATGCACCATAACAAACATATTCCAATGGCGATATCGATTAAGAGCCATCGTTGTGGCATAGCCAATATGATGGCTAAAGTCATGCCTATCAGCATGAAAGTGATGGTTATGCGCGTTGCCATGCTGTTGATGGCATCGGTCAAAGGGTGGGTGATTTCTGTATTCAGGCGAATGGCAAGGCCGTCATGTTCAAGATCCTGCATGATCTGCGCAGCATGAGACGGAATAGAGCGGCCAAAATCTGAAACATCTAAACCGATTTGAAACAAAAGATTGACGAGATTTTCGTTTTTAAAATTGTCGCTTATCAGTTTTTTAGAGAACTGTGCAAGCGTTGCCATCACATTCAAATTGGGATTCAGATATTGTATGATGCCTTCAAGATTAATAATGGCTCGCACGGCATTCGTAAATTCGCTTGGAATTTGAACGGCAAATTTTTGGCCGGCAGCAATAAAGTCATTGGCAAAGTTGGCCAAATCCATGTTTTGAAGCGATGTTTGGATATGTTTTTGTAAGATTGCAGCAATTTCGGCTTCCAAGTCATCGAGAATGACACGTTTTGTTGGATGTCCAAGCACGAGTAAACTGCGAGCAATGAGGGCACAGTCTCCGAGGTGAATGGCCATGACCAGGCGTGTAAATTCTGATCTTTGGCGTGCTGTAAATGTGCCGACAAGACCAAAATCGAGCAGTCCAATAGTGTTGTCGGGGGTGGCAAAGACGTTGCCGGGATGCGGATCCGCATGAAAAATGCCTTCCCGAAAGACCATATCAAAAGCAATATCGAGCAATGCATCGGCCATGCGGTGGGCTTGAGGTGTATCTGCATCAACGGTTGTGATTTTTTTTCCCGAAATTTCGCGCATGACAAGGATATTAGGGCGTGTCAAATCCTTAAACGGCTCGGGAAAACAGAACATGGGATTGGTGCCGTATTTTTGTATAAAATACTCAATATTGGCGCGTTCATGGGTGAAATCGAGTTCAGAAACAATAGAACGCTCGAATTCATCGATCAATGCCGGCAAATTAAAGTAAGCAATTTCTTCGATGTGATTGTCGAGAACTTTGGCAATGATATTCAGAATATCGATATCACTTCGAATCAGTGGCAATAATCCGGGGCGCTGAATTTTTAGGACAACGTGGGTACCGTCTTTGAGCGTTGCACGATGGGCTTGTGCAATAGAGGCAGCGCCAAGCGGTGTTTCATCGATGGAAGCAAAAATATCGTGATAATCGCCGTAAGCTGCGTTTAAGATGGTCTCAATGACAGAAAATTCCATGCGTGGAGAGCCATCTTGGAGTTTAGAAAGTTCGGTAATGATGCTTCCTGGTAGAAGATCGTATCGCGTAGAAAGCATCTGTCCAAATTTGATATAAGTCGTTCCAAGTTCTTCAATGGCGGCTCTTAGATTGGCGGCTGTATCTGCAGGCTGTTGTTTGAAGGATTCAAGGATTTCAGAAGAAGACTGAAAATCGGAAGACACACCCGTGTTGATGGCTTTGACGAGTTTGCCAAATCCAAATTTATGCAAGACACTTGCGATGGTTGCCAGTCTTTGGACGTCGTGGACGACAACGCCAAACATAGATATTGAAGACATTTGAAAACTCACTGTGCGAGATGCAAAGCTTGAAGAGCATTTTGAAAATCCTGGGGCAAAGGTGCTTCAAAAACCATCGGTTGTAAGGTGATAGGGTGGTGAAACCGAAGTTTTTGGGCATGCAATGCCAGGCGTCCGATATGTTTGCTTTGGGCATATTTGGCTGGTGCGTACAACGGATCTGCCAATATGGGGGCATGATTTTCGCTGAGATGAACACGAATTTGATGTGTTCTTCCTGTTTCAAGTTTGCATGTAACAAGAGCAAATCCTAAATCATTTCTCGTTAAAACACGATAATGCGTAATGGCACGTTTATCGGCTGGGAATCTTGATGAATATTTAACTCTGTCTTTGGGGTGTCTGCCGTATGGGGTGTTAAAAGTGCCGGTATCTGGCAAATTGGGGGCAAAACAAATGGCCAAATATTGTCTTGAAACGAGGTGTTCGGCGAACATCGGAACGAGTTTTTCGTAAGCCATTTGAGATTTAGCGACGATAAGCAAGCCGCTGGTATCGGCATCCAGGCGATGCACGATGCCGGGTCTGTCGGGTTCTCCGACCTGAGTCAGTTCAGGATAAAGATTGATCAAGGCATTGACGAGTGTTCCGGATAAATGTCCTGCCCCGGGATGAACGACAAGTCCGGCTTGTTTGTGAATCACCAGGAGGTGTTCATCTTCAAAAACGATGTGTACAGGAATGCCGGTTTCGGCTTTCAGCACAGGTGTTTTATCGGGCACATTGGGACATGGATAAGACACCATTTGTCCGGGATCGATTTTTTTGCCGGGTTTTGTACAAACGCTGTCATTGACAGTGACAACGCCGTTTTCAATGGCTTTTTTAATCTGTGAACGCGGCCAATCGGGTTCAGCGCCGGAGAGCAAAATATCCAGACGTTCGCCGGTTCCCATCAGGGTTTTGCGATTTTCTTGCCTGTCTTGCGACAAAGCATTTGATATCGTTATTTCATGCTTATTTTTAGTCATAGCAGTTGCTGAGTAAGAAGCCGAGCGGCGCGAGTATCGCGGCTGTTATTTGATCTGGCGGCAAGGTACCGTCAACGGCAATGACGTTCATACCTTTATTCATGAGCCGATCAAAAGCATTGGAAACATCGATCAAAGTTTGTTTTTTTTCGAACGGATCGAGTGTTTCGCGTCCATTTTTCATGCGTTCTATGGCCGTATCGACATCGATTTTAATATAAATCAGGATATCTGCTTCGGGGGCAAAGGCCCGATTTTCGGCATAAATTTCATCTTGCAAAGCTTCAAGCTCTGCCTGTGTCGGGTCATGGTCAAAGGCGTCGCGTCTTGAGCCCTGGTAAGCCACAGAACTGTATAAATATCTGTCTGTAATGACGATTTCACCGCGTTCCAAGGCAGGTTGAATACAGGTTTTCAGATGTTCTTTTCGGTCATCGACAAAAAGCTGTCTTTCGATGATGGGGGCATGACGTTCTTGTGTTGCTTGCCGAATTTTTTGTCCAAACGGACCTTTTGTCGGTTCGGCGGTGATACAAGTTTTCATCCCGAGTGATTCGAACCAGGCTGCAATTTTAGGAATTTGCGTGGATTTTCCGGCACCATCGATGCCTTCGACTGCGATCAGCATAAGTTTTCTCGATATTTGAATGATGAAAGGTGTGGGATTTCAAAGGGGCTTCACATCCAACTGGCGGCCAAAAGCTGCGAAAAATACGAATGATTCAACTCCCGAAAGTCGCCCAAAATTGCGGGATTCCAAAGGGGCTTGAGCCCCTTTGGCGGGATTCCAAAG
>JAGBXG010000176.1 GCA_017629415.1 Pseudomonadota bacterium
GATGGACCGCATTGGGAAGCTCCCCCAAACAGAATCGGAGATCAGCCTGAATTGCCGATGAATGAAGACGGGACTTTGACCACGCCCCCTAGAACAGATGGCAAACCGCCATGGGGAGATGGACCGCCGCCATGGGAAGTAAACGGCGGACGCGATATTCCCTCACAAAATAATGAATATTTTGGAGGGAAATTTTGAAACAAACACTTACCATGCTTCTGATATTATGGTTCGGGCTTTTGACATGTGCATGTTCCCCTTCATACACCTGGGGATATGCACCAGCCATTCACCCCAAGTCCGTTACGGCCTATATTTATGCTGTAATGGCTCGGGAAAACGGCGACAATGAAACAGCTTTGGAGTATTATGACAAAGCTTTGGCCTACACGCGTTCCGACAAAGTCAAAGCCGAACGCAAAGCCCTGGCTGACAGTATGGATTAGCCCATTTCTTTTCAATCACGACATTTTTTATGACCGTTTGACAAACGGCCGACAGACAACCCAAGACCTAAAGGACTTTTATGCCCAACAGTATCGATCTTAAAAAAGGTGCCCTTCTTCTCCTCGACGGCGATCCGTTCACAGTCCTCGAAATGAGCGTTCATACACCGACTGCTCGCGGGGGTGCCACACTTGTCAAACTGAAAATTAAAAACATTCGTACCAAACAGATCCTCCAAAAAACATACAAAGCTGAAGATCGCGTTGAAACCCCGAATTTCGAAATCGTGCCGTGTCAGTATCTCTACAATGAAAATAAAGAAAACTACATTTTCATGAATAACGAGACATACGAACAGTTCTCGATGAGCGCCGATGCCATCGAATATGAACTTCAGTTCATCCGCGAAAATGACGATGTCCAGGTCATGCTTCACGACGGCAACCCCATCGGATTGCAGATTGCAAACACCGTGACACTGCGCGTTGTAGAATGCGAACCCGCCATCAAAGGCGACACCGTCACAGCCGCCACGAAACGCGCCAAACTCGAGACAGGCCTCGAAGTCCAAGTGCCGCTCTTCATTGAACAAGATACCCTGCTCGTCATCGACACACGCGAAGCGCGCTACATCAAACGTGCATAATAAAAAAGCCGCGCGTATTGCCCAAACGGGCAATAGCAGCGGCAAGGCCGGCGTATCGCACCCCAAGTGCGATAGCCGGACAAAATAAAATACATTTTTTGCCTTGCCCAGTTTTCTCGTGTGACGACAACTTATCAGCAAAGCAAAAAAGAACGCATTTTTCAAATGAATATCCATAAAAATGAGACGTTAATAAGCGCACTTTTGGGGAATGAATTCTCCAGTTTTTACGTCTTACATGTTTCATGGCTTTTTTCAGGATATTTGGGATGCGAAAATCATCACTTCTTCTCGGCTGCGCACTTGCAGGCAGCCTTGCCACAGCTGCAATCCCTCAAGATGCCGCCGCGCAGGATTTTGAGTATAAAGGTTATATTTTAAGCGATTTCCGCTTTACAGTTCCAGGACAGGACATGCCTGCCGACGTGGACAGCGTCCGATTTGACCGCCTCGACAATACCGTCCGTTTCACGGGCTCATTCATGTGGGAAAGCGTGGACGTCGTCGCCGACTTGTCCATGACCTTTTCAGGCCAAAGTGATGTCTATGAACTTTATACCCTGAGAAAACGTGAAAACGTCGATCCGTTCTATTTCGAAAGCGAAGCCCTGTTCATCCGCATTTCAGACTTCATCGTCGATGGCCTCGACATCCGCTTGGGACGACAGATTGTCGACTGGGGTTCCGCAGACCGTTTCAACCCGACAAGCACCATCAACAGCCTCGACCTCGAAGATTATCAGGATTTCGGCCGCAGAATTGCCAATGAAATGCTGATGGTCACTTATGCTCCTGACTGGGAAGTCGAAGGCGAAGACACACCAATATTCAGTGAATTTCAATTCCAGGTCGTCTGGGTTCCCAGATTCCGTTCCGGCATGATTCCCGAATCTTCCGAATATATTTTTGGCGGCCCTGACCAGTTCCGTCGTTTTGCAAAATCCCAAACTTTGCAAAATCTCATCGATCTCCAGGAACTTTACGTCAAATATAAAGGCACCATCCTTTATAACGTTAACGTCGAAGAACCTAGCTCGGCTATCGAAAATTCACAAGTCGGTATGCGTCTCTCCTTCTCACTGCTGGGCGTTGACCTCGGATTTATGGCCTACTATGGCTATGACCACAATATGCAGCCCGCAGACGTCAAGGTCAATGCCGTCTCAACATACGCACCGCTCTCAGATGCCGTTAACGCCAACATCCACCTGATCGGCGGCACCGATGAGGAACGTCAAGGCCTCATGAACTTAATGAACAGCTTCGGCGCTTCCGGTATCAGCACATTGACTGCATACACCGATGTCACCGTCAAATATCCTCGCGTTTGGGTCACCGGCATGGAATTCGCCACCAGTTTGGATTTCATGGGCGGTGTCGGCCTTTGGGGCGAATTGACGTTCACCATGCATGACGATGTCGCCGTCAACATCGATGTCAATGGCACCATGCTCCATGACAACGAAGTCGACAAAGGCTTCTTCGTCAAAGCCGTTCTCGGCTGGGATAATACCTTTACCAAATGGTTCTATATGAACATGCAATACATCTACGGTTTCGTGGATGAATTCGGTGCAAACGATCTCGGCCATTATTTAATGCTCAATGGCGACTTTAAAGCTTTCAACGAACAAATGCTCTTCCGTCTCTCCGTCGTCATGCACTTGACAGAACCCAGCGCCATCATCATGCCCAGCTTCTCATTCAAATTCTGGCAAGGCGCAGAGCTTATCGTCGGTGCCCTCATCCATGCCGGCGAAGATGACTCCACATTCGGCAACCGCGTCACGGGCCCCAACTACGTCTTTATGCAAGCCAAATACAGCTTCTAAAATCTAAAAATTTCCTAAAAATAAAAAAGGCGGTCAAAACTCATGGACCGCCTTTTTTCATGATTTGATAATTCAAACCGCATCATATTGACACGTATCATGCCCCATCTTCGTCACCATACGCGTCTTTGACTCTATATTCTGATTATTTCTTTTCGTAACCGACAGCCATATTAAACAATAAGGCATCGGCATCCGTCAATTTAAGGGCTTCGACAATTTCAGGATTCCGATCGCGATACATACGGATAACCGTCGCCAAATCTACGGCGGCACAATAGAGCGCAGCATTTTCTGAAACAACGCCGGCATCAATGCCGCGAATCAAAGCATTGAACTGCTGTTTTTCAGGCGTTGTATCTTCAGGTGCCCCCACATGATTCGAGGTAAAGATCAACTCCATGGGGGCATCTTTGACCGTACGAATATCTGTCTCAGACAAACGCACCAATTTATGTGCCGTATGATCATAACGATATGCCGAGTTTTCAAAAGCCACAAACAACGTCACACTTTGCTTATTGCGCGCCGATGGAGCCGTTCTTTTGCCATCCTCGCGATTGATGCCATTTGCAGACCACAAAAGATTCGATACATCTTGTAGGGAAGGCATCTTATCTGTGTAAGCACGAATACTGCGGCGTTTTTCAAGCGTCTTTGTCAATGAAACATCGACAGCTGCATATTTGGGAAGCACAATTTCTTCTGCACCAGGCACAATGGCTTCAGCCATTTCAGGTTTTGCGGTATCCGCTTGGTCAGCAGCCTTAGCTGCATCCGCCTGAACTTCAGCCTTGGCTTCAACTGCCGCTGCCTCTGGACACGCACAATCACATTTGACCTCTTCACACTTGCTGCCACATCCCACCAAACTGACGGCCAGCAAAGCACAAATCCAACATTTTTTCATAGAAACTCCTTTTTTAGTTTAACCCCATATCCCCTGCATTCAGCATGCCCCTAAAGTATTCACAAAATCACAAATTCCTCAAAAATCGGTAAATGATAAGGCAAAGCCCCAGTTTCTCTTAATCATGATAAGGCATCCGTATCCAACTCACTGACAAATACATGGATGATTCTGGGTTTCATGGGGGACTTAGTCCCTTGGTGGAGTTTGAGGAGGCACACCAAAAGAACTTTGCTTACACCGTATCCGCAAACCATACCCCAGCATACCCAAAAATACAGCAATCCATCCCCACCAAGATACAGTCTGTTTGCCTGAAATACTGCAGCTGCTCAAACCGACAAGCTCTATGGTTTTGGCCTGTCTCCCGAATTTGCATGCCCCATCTATGCAAGCAAAAGCCTTACCGCAGTCACCGCAAACCCCGCCACAGCCATCATCTCCACACTGCATGTCTTCACACTGAGGCGTACAGGCATTCTCAAGAACAACACAAGAATAACTTTGCTCTTCTCCTTGGCACGAACTGCCTTCTGCACAACCGCCGCAAATTCCACCGCAGCCGTCAGAATCTCCGCAAGTTTTTCCCTCACAATTCAAAACGCAATTCGCATATTCGCTCAAATCCCCCGTGCCTCCAAAATGCCCTCCCGAAGAGCTGCCGCCTTCCCCTGAATTACAAACAGCACCGCAAGGCTGTTCTTTGTCAGGCAAACTTACACAATTCGAACGCAATACATTGCCATCTTCTTCACACACGCATTGACCAGAATCATCGCATGTCCCTTCTCCACACTTTCCGCAAGAACCACCGCAGCCGTCATCGCCACAGGCCCGGCCAGCACATTGTGGCACACATCGACATTGATAATTCTCATCGCATTCCTGATGTGGCAGACATTCCCCACATGTTCCGCCACACCCATCATTGCCGCATTTACGCACTCTGGTTTGACCATCTGCACTCAAACAACGTGTTACACAATTCTGAGTGACCACACATATATTCTGCTGACACGAATATCCCGTCCCACATAAATCTCTGTCGGGATTGACCCTGTTGCCGCAGCTATCGCTGCCGCACTCGGCATTTTTCGGCGTCTCAGTACACGCACATGTGCCTGCTTTACAATA
>JAGBXG010000177.1 GCA_017629415.1 Pseudomonadota bacterium
GGCTCAAGCACCTTGGAACCCACCATAGATTTGACGTTTTTGTAAGTGAGCCGGGTACTAATCACTATCGTTTTTTGGAAAAATGGGGACCCGCTCCCCCATTTTTCATCCCTGCAACATACCCCTTCGTAAACGATTGGCGACTTTGCGTACGCCCTGCGCCGGTGCTCCAGAAAAAAGATGACGATATTTCATGATATTTTAGGACATGAGAATGTCAAACATGGTCTGCAGCATGCCATGCGCACCGGCAGATTGCATCATGCTTTGCTTTTAACAGGGCCTTCAGGCATCGGCAAGGCCATGGTCGGGCGAGCTTTTATACAAGCTATGATGTGTGAAAAAAGCTCGTTAGAGATGCCCGTGAGATGCGGAGAATGCAGCGCGTGTAAACGTATTGCGAATAAGAATCATCCCGATGTGCTTGAGATTGAAGAATCTACTGCAACCATAAAGATCGAGACAATTCGCGATATTCAGCGCCGTCTTGTCAGTGCACCGTTTGAATCCACACGGCGTTTTGTCATGATTCATGATGTACACAAGATGCAGGATGCCGCCGCCAACTGTTTGCTCAAGACTTTGGAAGAGCCCGATCCTTATACGACGTTTTTGCTCGTGACATCGCAAGAACAGCGTTTGCTTTCAACGATTATCAGCCGATGCCAGGTCGTGCGCTTTGCGGCTTTTGGTTTAGATGACGTCACGCGCTTTTTGATACAGCATGAGGTACCTGCAGACATGGCAGGACAAATGGCTGCATTATCCGGCGGCAGTTTAGGGGCAGCATTAGATTTAAGCAACGGGGATTATAAAACCGAAGTATTGGGCACATTTGAAGAAATGTTAGGCACATCGTCGATGATGGATGCGTTTTCTGTGGCTTCCAATCTCAAAGGCAAAAAAGCGATGTCCGAGCATTTGCTGACACTGCTGTCAATGTATGTACGCGATATGATGGTGCTTAAAGCAGCACCTGATGCGCCCATTATTCTAGAGCATTACCGCCAGCGTATGCTTCAACGTATCGACAATGTTTCGGATAAAAATTTAATACGTGCCGCAAATACCATTCAGGAAATTCATGAAAGCTTTTTGGGCAATGTGAATGAACTTGTCGCCTGGGAACGCTTGCTCGTCATGATGTACGGCGTGCTGTTTTAGTTTGATGATAGCTCTTTTTGCTGGATGCCAAAGGAGCTTAGTTCACGGCTTAGGCAAAGTTTTTTGGGGGCCCCTTGGAACCCACAATAGAATTGACGTTTTTTGCAGGGTACTGATGATTATCGTTTTTTGGAAAACTGGGGACCCCACAAAATCGCTTAACCTTCCATATCGCGGGCAATTTGATACCATTTATCGGCATTATTTTTGTCATTGAGGTGTATTTCGTAGAGCCTCGCGAGGCTTGATGCAGCGGTTTTATCTTTGGCCAGGGTCACAGATTGTTCAAACCAATGGATGGCTTGAGGATAATCTCCGGCATCTCTGTAGGCAGAGCCGATGTGAAATAGGGCAGTGTTATCGCCGAGTGTATAGGCATGTTGATAGGATTCGATGGATCTGAAATAGTCTTTGAAATGGTGCATATAAAGGCGTCCAAGGGTTAATGCTGCACCTTTGCTGCCAAGTTTATCGGCTTGTTCGAACCAGAATATAGATTCTTCGATATTGTTGTTTTTTTCAAATGCGGATCCCAGCATAAAAAGATGAAATTTACTATTTTGAATACCTTCCATGAGAGGACGCAGCGATTCTGTGGCTTCAGAAATGCCGAGTTTTTCAGCTTTTTTGAGCCAATAGATGGCTTGATATTTATCATTTGAAATATTTTTATACAGATAACCCAGCTGAAGGGCTGCTTGTGCATGATTTTGTTTGGCTGCACGTTCGTAACAGTCCATGGCAAGGGAATATTTTTGATTGGATTCTAATTCAATGCCTTGTTGATATAAGAGCATGGCCTCTGATTTGTCAGATTGAAGTTCAGAGCTGATTTTGTTTAATTCCAGATAAATTTCATGCCATTTGTTTATTTCTAAAGTATTGTAAATTTGAGGTTCAGAGTATATTTTCTTTAACTTTAAGCAAGCGGTTTCTGGTGGGATTGAATGCGCATCTGTTTGAATATGTTTTGGGTAGATATTCGGATATAATTTTTTTGTGCGTTCATGTCCAAGATGAATGGCAAGATGATAATAATGCAGGATCAGATGCGTGAGTGAAGAATCTTTTGCAAAGATAATCGCGGCATTATCATCGCCAAAGCATAAACCGATTTTCGTACCGATTGGATGGTGATGATATAGGGTATCAATCATTTCCAGGCGTGATACATGGGTTTTACAATTTAATATCGCTGTATGAAAAGTCTGTTTGAAAAGAATATTTTGTAGCTTAACCACCTCATTAAAGGGATAAGGATAGGGCATAACGGATAATGTCACTTGAGCCTCTGAGTCTTCGGGGCTTAAATAAGCCAATAATGTAATGGCATCACCGACTTTATAATGATTTTCTGGAGATGTATGTGTGTAAAGCTCCCCATGAAATAGGATAGGATTATTTTGATAATTCCATTGAAATTGATATCTGACATAGAATACCGGTTTTTCGGCAGTAAAAATATAATAAGGTTCTGCGGAAGTTCTTTCCATATTAATAGAAAATGCATCAGCAGTTTTATGATTGAGATTAAAATATGAAATATAGGTGATTTTTCCCACAATTTTGGTGCCAATTTTTAGCATAGATTGTGCGGTATCCATATCTTGTGAAGATAATTGGGACAGGGCATAATGGGATGATGTTTCCAGAATTTCTATTAATGCATTTCTTTCAATGAGGTTTTTAATCCACACCGCAATACTAAATAAGATTAGAAAAATGCCGGCGATGCCTATTTTAATACTTCCCAAAAATAATCCTGCAATGGTGAGCAATAACATGGCAAGCAAGCTCAGGCGTGTGCTCCAAGGCATTGTGAATATTGACTTGGTTTCTGCCATGACGGCAGCTGTATCATTCGTGCTGAATAATGCCGGTAATGTTTCGGCGGTTTGATCTAATGTTTGCCAAAGTTCATAGTTGCCAGGTTCACATATGGATGTGACATCTTGAAGATCTTTTGTCGCTGTTCGCTGGAAAATATTTAAAATCGATGGTGCTTTTTGGCGTGCGAAGGCATCGAACTGAGCAATGAGTGTATGGTAATCGCAAATACGATGTTCCAATGAAGGCTCAAGCATGAGATTAAGGGTTTGGACAACGGGCGCAGGCAAATGGCTCAGATGTGGTTCAATGATAAGTTTGAAGTCACAAACTTCAATATCAGCCGGAGCAACGCCGGAAAGCATTTCTACGGCGACGGCTCCCAAAGCATAATATCACTTTGGGGGACACATTGGCCCATGAGTTGTTCTGGCGGCATGTAACCGAATGTGCCGGCAACGGTAGAACCGCCATTCTGGACTTGAGGATTGGCTACAGCCCCAAAATCGAGCAAGGTGACAGTATATGTGCCATCTTCTTTAGGGGTCAGCATCAGATTGGAAGGCTTGATATCGCGGTGAATAATCGGGGGTTCATGCTGATGAAGCTTTTGAAGTATTTGCAGGATTTGAGAAACAATATCATAGACGGTTTTAAGCTCAAATCTGTGCTTGGATTGGAGCATTTCAGCCAACGTCTGACCTTCGATATATTTTTGAACGATGCAGATAAAAGGCGGTTCTGAAGAGAGGTCTTCAATATATTCATAAAAAGGCGCCACCCCCGGTATATTGAGATTTTCAAGCACTTTGGCTTCACGTTGAAACAGCTCATATTGCTTCCAAGTGGTGGCAGAATGAACATTGAGCTGCTTAATGGCTACTTTTTCGCCCGTGTGTTGATTTTTAGCTAGCCAAACTTGTCCTTGTGAGCCTTTGCCAAGTTTTTCAATATATTCAAATGCCGCAAGTTTATCATGTTTTGAAAATAAGCTTGCGGCTGCGTTTGTTGGCCGAGGAGATATTTCCTGTTCTTCACAGATTTCATGCAAATCCGGACTTTGAAGAGCTGTCATCATGATGGTGTGGGCGTATCAGTTTGTTTTTGTTTTTGTTCTTCAGCTTTTTGCATCGCTTCACGCTGTTTGGCAGCATCGGCTTCGAAAGCTTTGATAGCTTCAAAGTTGACTGAAATCTTCAGGCTATAATCGCACATAAAATGGCGGTAATCCGGACTGTTGATTTCCGGGGCAAAAGTGGGTGCATAAATCTTTGAAAGATTTTCAAACACAGGAATGGTGCAACGCCATTGGTGCGGTAGAATTTCTGTGACATAAGCAGGAGCGTTGGGGGCTTCCAAACGAATGCTGAGTTTTTCTGTAATTTCAATGGGTTTGCCTTGTCCATAAACTGCAAAAGTATACGGTTTATCCGGATCGACTTTGACTTGGCTCATGCTCCCCGATGCTTTGACAACCATCAAAGGCTCGCTCATGAAGAAAACGCGAGTCTCTGGCGTATCGGTTTCAATCGTAATGGCACCATATAAACCAAAAGGATTGTTCATCACAGATTTGAGCAATGATTTGGTGGGATCGGGTAATTCCGGATTGGGCACCGGTGCTTTGGTATCGAGTGTTTTGATATCAAAACCGGTTGCAGCTTGTGCCAAGAGCGGATGCAATGTCAGCTGGGATTTCAGGGCTGCACGTTGGCCAGATTCGTCAAGAACAAGAGGTTTGGCGGCTTGAGCATAGCGTTCCCGGAATACAATTTCCCTGAAAACAGTCCATTCACAGGCAGGGGTATCCATGATGACCGGGAGTTTGTCGCATTCGGCCACGCGAGGGGTCGTTTCGGGTTCGAGAACAATTTTTTTAAAAGCTTTTTCCAGGGGATTTGCGCCAGGTTTCCGGCTGGGGAACCAATCATAATAAGCTACGGAACGCGTCAGCGGCTTAAAACCTTCGGCCGAAAATCCAAACTTGAGTATGGTTTCTCCTTTGATGGGCAAATTCCGGATCCAGGTAGATTCACGTGCTCGCAGCTCTGTATAACTGCCGTCTTGCGAACGTGCATAAAGCTGTTTGCCATCCATAGAAATGGCGACATTTGGGGGAAAAGAGTCGAGAAATGCGATATCGCCGTATTCAATGCGATTCTTGCGCGCCTCTTCTTCGGCCTGTTTGCGTTCCAAGTTGGCGATATAACGTTCTTCTTCCTGTTTCTGAACGAAATATTCAAATCCAAACCAAGCTCCGACACTGGCCGCAACAACAGCAGCTGTCAGAAAAAGTACGATATACGGCCGAGCCCCGAGCTTTTGTTTTTCCTGTTCGTATTTGCCGCGTACTTCTAAAGGTTTGCTAAGTCCTAATTGCTGGCAAATGGCTTCGTGATTGGCCGCAATACTTTCTAAACTTTGTGTGATGATCAGCACGGGCTCAGGTTTATCTTCTGCCGCTTTATCCGTTTCTTTTGCGGTTTCAGCGTTATTTTCTGCCGCTTTATCCGTTTCTTTTGCGGTTTCAGCGTTATTTTCTGCCGCTTTATCCGTTTCTTTCACGGTTTCCGCGTTATTTTCCGTTTCTTTCACGGTTTCCGCGCTATTTTCCGCCGTATTTTCCTGTATTTGAGCATCTTTTGTCGGGTTTTCGGACATGCTATTTCTCAATTATTGCTTCACTTTAAAGGATTTGCGATGAATGGGAGTGGGGCCGAGTTCAGCCAGGGCTGCACGATGAGCGGCGGTAGGATAGCCGACATTTTTGGCAAATCCGTAGCCGGGGTAAATGGCATCGTATTCGACCATTAAATTATCGCGGTGGACTTTGGCCAAAATAGAGGCTGCTGCAATCGACCAGGAACGTGCATCGCCTTTGACATATGCTGTTTGTGCCCAATCCCATCGCGGAATCAATTTATTGCCATCGATAATGATGTGGGCGTTTGTCTGCGTTGCTCCTAATTGTTCAGCCACCGCCAGCGCGGCGCGTTTCATACCTTCCAACGAAGCCTGAAGAATATTCAAACGGTCGATTTCTTCGGGACTGATATCCACCACGGCATACGCAGCGGCATGGGTATGAATGGCATCGATGAGCATATCGCGTTTTTTCGCCGACAGCTTTTTGGAATCATCGAGCAGCGCAAACAGTTCAAAATCCGGCCCTAAAGTATTGGGAAATGCTACGCAAGCCGCCGTGACAGGGCCTGCCAGCGGACCGCGTCCGACTTCATCGCAGCCTAAAATGTATTCTTGCCAGCTAGCATCGCGCATCTGCTGTTCTATGGATTCATAAGGATTTTTCATGCATCGTTCTCATGGTGAATTTTAAGGGGGCAAGCCCCCTGCGGCGCTTTTTGCGCGGCGTATTGAGCCTTTAGGCGAAATAGCAGCGCATGCAAGGCGTATGGAGGCCGTAGGCCGACATAGCCGCGCGCAAATACGCGCCTACCCCCAATGCGGGGCACTGCCCCGCAACGCCCCGTTTAAGTTTGCTCAAGACTTTTTCTTTTCAAAAAAGTCTGCAAATTCTTTAGAATGAAACAGAATGCCCAAATTGACAAGATATAACATCGGGAGTTTTTAGGAAAAATCGATGTGTGATGTCCAGGCGTACTCATGAATCATGATGTTTCTGGTATTCTCTGGCAGTTGTCAGTGAGTTGTTATCAAAGCCGTAGTGCTGCATGTACTGAATGAGTCCGTTGATATCGAGGGATTCAGGTGGAGTGTCGTATCCGAGTCGCATCCATGGGGGAGGGGGAACGGGGCTGACTTTGGCGCGTTCTTGGTCGCGCTGACGGTCGGCTTCGAATTGTTTGGCCAGTCTTTCGTCTTCAAGCTCTTCTTCAGTTGGGCCTTTTTTAAAGAGTTTGCGGAAGAAAGCTACGATGCGTTCCCAAAGCGTCTGTGGCGTTTTGGGCGTATTGGGGGCCGGCAAACCATCTTCTTCGGTGGTCAAATGACTTTTGCTGGCATGGGAATTGGGATTAAATTTCATGCCTTCATACATTTCCTGATGCCACATCATATAATCGATCGAAATTTCAAAATATCGACGGATATATCTTTCGATGGAAACGAGCAGGCCAAGATCAAAGGCACTGTCTTCGATAATATAAATATCAGGATTGAGATGGGCATTTTCTTCATCGATGGGATGAATGGCAGGCTCTTCGATCACTTCAATGTTTTCGGTGTTATTGCCATTCATAGAGGGATCTATTTTATCCTCTTTCTGCGTCGCGTTCTGAGGAGAATGAGTTTTCTGGTTTTCAGGTTTGCTGTTTTGAGGTTTTGCAGTTTCGTAGATTTCTAAAGGTGCAAGTTTGTTATCTTTCGAACTGTTGTGTATTGACGTTTCATGCGTTTGAGTAAGTTCTTGCTCAGGTTCCGGCTGGAACAGGGGAGCATTGGGATGAATATGCCACGAGGGACTCCATTTCCATTGCTGACGTTTTTGTGCAGAGGTTTCTTGACCTTCTTGAGGGGGTTCAGATTGAGGGGGATCCAGGCGCAGTTTTTCCTGAAGTGTATTGCCTTTCAGGCGCACATGCCACGATGGGGTCCATTTATGGCGGCGTTTGGCATTGTTTTCGGTACCTTCTTGCTGGTTGGCCTGTGTTTCCGGCACATCCTGATGTTTTGGCTGTGTTTCCGGCACCTCTTGAGGTGTGTCAGCTTGGGGGGCTTCAGCGCGGAGTTTTTCCTGAATGTTGTTTCCTTTCAGGCTGACGTGCCATGAAGGACTCCATTTCCATTTTTGGCGTTGTTTGGCATCGGGGGTAGGCGCGTA
>JAGBXG010000178.1 GCA_017629415.1 Pseudomonadota bacterium
CGACTTGAACGATGTTGCTGACGAAGAAAGTGCGCCATTCTGTCGAGCAAAAAAGGCCCCTTTGGAATCCCGCAATCAGGAAGGGCGTAGGGTGAATGATTTGTATTTTCTGCAGTTTTTTGCAGTTTTTTTGCCGCAGAATGGATGCAATTTCGAGAAAGCAACGCGTGAAAGAAGGGAGCGTGCTGGCGCACGTGACCGACTTGAACGATGTTGCTGACGAAGAAAGTGCGCCATTCTGTCGAGCAAAAAAGCCTGTGTTTAAAGTTTAAGCTTCTTTTGCCATTTATACAGCCAATTCAGGGCTTGAATGGGAGTTGTGGCATCTAAAGAAAGGTTGTTTAAATCATGAAGAAGTTCAGAAAGACGCGGATCGGTAGCTGGTGAGTTTGGCGAAGGTTCAGGATCGCCAAAAAGCGAACGCTGCGCACGTTTCTGAACGGTCTGTACTGGTGTTTGAACGGTTTCAGTTAACTCGCGATGTGCATTTTGTTCCAGCATTTCCAGAATTTCTTCCGCACGTGAAAGCACTTCCCCGGGAATGCCGGCCAGACGTGCGACTTGAATGCCGTAGCTTCGGTTTGCGGCGCCGTCAATCAGTTTGCGCAAGAAAATGATATCGTTTTGATATTCTTTGACGGCGACAGAGGCGTTTTTGACACTTTCCAATGTGTTCGAGAGTTCGGTCAGTTCGTGATAATGCGTTGCAAACAACGCGCGAGCCTTGATTTGTGTGTGCAAATATTCGGCGATGGCCCAAGCCAGTGAAAGGCCGTCATATGTCGATGTACCGCGGCCAATTTCATCCAAAATTACGAGACTTTTGTCTGTGGCGTGCTTCAAAATGTTCGCGGTTTCGGTCATTTCGACCATAAAAGTGGACTGTCCGAGGGCCAAGTTATCGCTGGCCCCCACACGAGAAAAGATGCGATCGACGAGACCGATGCGCGCCTGTTCGGCTGGGACAAATGACCCCATTTGAGCCATTAAAGTAATAATTGCGGCTTGACGGATAATTGTCGATTTACCGGCCATATTTGGCCCCGTAATAATGACAAGACGGCCATTTTCATTGAGTTCGATATCATTGGGCACAAACCGTTCGCCGCGCGGCAAAAATCGTTCTACGACGGGATGTCGTGCGTTTTTCAAATAGAATGATTTGTCATCTTCCATTTGGGGACGCGTATATTGACGATGATGTGCCGTATGTGCCAGGCTGGCTAAAACATCGATGTGTGCCAAAATTCTAGCGTTATAGACGAGCGCTGACAGTTGCGCAGATGCAAATTTTTTCAATTCAACAAAGAGTTCCAGTTCGCGTTCTGAACGGCGTGCCGCTGCTGTCAGCAGTTCTTCCTCATACTCCTTTAATTCTGGCGTATAAAAACGTTCGCAGTTGGTCAATGTCTGAGACCGCGTATAATGTTCAGGCACCCCCGTGCGATGTGCTTTGCTCACTTCGATAAAATAACCAAAAACGCGGTGATATTTGACTTTTAACGAGACAATGCCCGTTTCTTGTTTTTGGTTTGCTTCATAATCGAGCAGCCATTGTTGTCCATTTTCTGAGACTTCGCGGTAATGATCGAGTTTTTCATCATAGCCGGGATTGAAAAAGTCCGTATCGTTTAAGTTACTTGGTGCATCGGGTTTGAGTGCAGCTTCAATGGTTTCAGCCAGCTGTTCCAAAGGATTTAACCGTTCCGAAGCGCTTTTGAAATAGCCTGATTCAAGGTTTTTGCATCGTTCGATGATTTCCGGCAAAACTTGGAGTGTTTTTTTGAGCATCACGAGTTCGCGTGGAACAATGCGATCATTGGCTAATTTGGTTGAAATGCGTTCCAGATCGGCCGTTTCTTGCAGCAGTTTGCGGAGAGTTTCACGCGTTTCGTAATGATTGACCAATGCTTCGACGGCATCATGCCGAGTTTTGATTTGTCCCAAATCTTTGAGCGGATAAGCCAGCCAGTTCTGAAGCAAACGCGCGCCGGGACTGGTGACGGTATCATCCAGTTCGCCTAATAAAGACCCTGCTTTTTGACCGCCGCGCAAGGTGGCATAAATCTCCAGATTCTGGAATGTAGCCGCATCAATTTGCATAAATTTTTCGGCACGATAAGGATAAATCTGCTCGATATTGGCGGTCAAAGGGTAATGCAAGTCACAAAGATAGAGCAAAAGACCGCAAAAGGCCTCAATCACGAGCTGGGGACAGTCAAAATCTGATGTTTCAATGGCGTTGATGAACGTCAGAAATTTCTCCCGCGACATCATGGCAACGGCGCCATCACCTTTACTGTTGCGGCCTCGCGGGAGGCCTTCTTCCTCTTGTTTCAGCCATTGTTCGATTAAGGCTTGCTGTGAAAACAGATCCCGTTCACGGTAAGCAATGGGAATACCGCGCAAGAGATTTTCGGCGGTTGCATCTTGTGCGGTATGATGCGAAATGACCTCGCGAGTATTCAGACGCATGAGTTCAGCCTGCAATGAAGCATGACTGGTCAGTTCTGTCATCGTGCAATAGCCGGTGGAAACATCTATCGATGCCAGAGCGCAAAGCACTTCATGAGGAACTTCGGCTTTTTTCGAGGTTTTGAGGCGTGAAATATCATGCCAGACAATGGCCGTCAGAAAACGCGCATTCCGATCATTGCCGGGGCGTTCATCACACAGCGTTCCCGGTGTCACAATTTGCGTAATGCCGCGTCTGACAATGCCGGTGGCTTGAGCTGGATCTTCAAGCTGATCGCAAACGGCGATTTTAAATCCCTGTTCTACCAATTGAAACAGGTACTCATTAATAGAACGAAACGGCACGCCAGCCATGGGCAGGTCTTCACCATCTTCGTTCTTATTACGGCTAGTCAGGGTCAAATCCAGCGCACGACTGATGATTTTGGCATCCTCAAAAAAGGTTTCATAAAAATCCCCCATTCTGAAAAGTAACAGCATGGTAGGATTTTGTTTTTTGGCATCAATGTATTGCTCGATCATCGGAGTTAATTTGGTTTTATACCCCTGATAGATGATCGTTGTTGGATTGACCCAAGTCAGTTCTGCTATTGTTTCGCCGTATTGCATCGATTACCTTGTGATAGGATGTTTTTTTAAAAAAATGATTATCTCAGTGTTTTTAAGCGCATGACATCATAAAGCTCGCAAAGCTGACGGCAAGCGGTGTCCAAATCATCGTTGACAATGGTAAAATCGAACAAATCGGTCTGAGCAAGTTCATGTTTGGCCGTATTCAGGCGGCGTTCAATCACTTCCGGAGCATCTGTGGCACGGGAACGCAGGCGATTTTCCAAGACTTCAAACGAAGGCGGTGCAATCAAAACGCACCAAACACCGGGATATTGAGCGCGAATATTGCGAGCCCCTTGAACATCGATATCGAAAAGGACATCGAGACCTTTTTCTTCGACGGTAGAACGAATCATTTCATGAGGTGTACCGTAAAAATTCCCGAAAACATTGGCATATTCGGCAAAATCACCGGCTTCAATCTTGGCTTTGAACGTGTCCATATCGACAAAATCGTATTCTACACCGTTTTGTTCTTTCCCGCGAGGCGCTCTTGTCGTCGTAGAACGTGACAAACAGCAGGTGTCACGATGAGACAGCAAGTGGTTCAGCAGCGTAGATTTACCCGTTCCCGATGGACCGCAGATGATAAGCATATGAGATGCAATACGTGTTTTGTCGTCAGCCATGTCGATGCCCTTTTTGGATAAAAACAATGAAATTTCCTAAGATGGACTGATAAAGCCCATTATCCCATAGGAAAACGCCTACAGGATAAAATCCTAATCTATTCATGATAATACATTTTGGGCAAAAAATCGGGGGAGTTCTCGATCGGAATGAACAGCTTTCTCACGCTGTAAGAAAGCTGATGGATTCGCTGCGCGCATCGATGCAAGCCCGAGTTTTATCTTGTATCCTCGACCTTGCGGAAAAACCGCCCATGATTGTGGAATGACAAAGGGACTTGAGCCACCTTGGTGGGTTCCAATGGGATCAATCCCCTTGGCGTGATGAGTAGCAATGAGCCACAAAGAAATTGCGTGGCGTCATTATTCTCGTGAAATTCTGCCATTCAGAGAATTTTTGCATAAAAATTGGGCGGGGCGTTGCGGGGCGCCGTCCCCGCATGGGGGGTAGCCGCGTATTTGCTTGCAAATAGCGGCGAAGGGGGCTTGGCCCCCTCATCTTAAAAGTCATTTTACAGAGATTTTTTAAGGCGTGGTTTTCAAAAAAATACGTAAATAAAAAAATATTTTGATGTTTTTTCTGACGTTTTATTTTAAAAATCCTAAAAGATCGCAGTTATTTTTTGAAAGATCGCTAAAAAGATCGCTAAAACCTGAGATATTGGGTTCGTCTGATTCTATTTAACAGGCAAAATTTGAAATAAATATTAAAAAATTTGAAAAATCAATTTTCTTCTTTGAATAAAGCGATAAATTCATTTTAAGAATCTTAAAAAATCAATTTTCTCACTGAAATAGATCGATTGCACAGAAAACTGTAAAAGATTATTCATGACTCGTCTGGTGAAGGACATGCTTCTTCAATCATACAGGCCCATACAGGTCACGCTTCTTCTCATGGATGGAATAGTATGAGTAACGAATTTAATGGCACAAGTCATATATATGCGCAATGTTTATACACACGAGGCATAGTAAAAGCAGCTTCTGAGTTGTTTGCATGTAAATTCAACTTAGATGAAATACGAGAGGATCCACAATTCAAAGACCATTCTAATCCAGCGATAGAAGACTATGCAAAAGAGCTTCAGAAACGCCGTGATACCTTAAAAGCACAGCTTTATGAAAATTTCTTCGTTTCCCTTGATGACATGGCCAAAAGATTGCCGGAATCTTATACGATGATCATGGCATTAAAGGACAGCGTGACATGTGAAGTGATTCATGAAGTCTGGACCCATCCGCACAATGAAATCATTCAAAATTTCAGTCTGTTGAGGGAACAACTGTGTCAGCACAACTACGACAAAGCGCGTGTTGAACGACAAGGGGGAGTGTTTGATACCATCAGATGTTTGTCATCTTGCAAAGCCTTCATGCAGGCATCTGTCGCAGAAAAAGCTGCATTGCTGGTGATGAAATGGGGTAAACTGGCGTTTGACCCATTCAGACTGATGATGCAGGTCTTCTTCGGCCTGACGGATGTTCAGCTTTTGGCGATATTGATGGGGAATACAGATAATGCTGGTCTCCTTCGTCTGTATCTTGAAAAAGGCGCTGAAGAAGCTGAAGACAGCAATCGGGTTGTAGAAAAAGGCGATTTTGTTTTAATGGTTGAACCTGTTTATGGCAGCGGACATGGCGAATACGGAGACAGAAATGCTTTTGACACATTGTTAGAAGCCTTTTATCCCTATATCCCCCAATCGGCATCATGGGATGAACAACATTGGCTGTATCACGTCTATATCCAGCTCATCCAATCTCAGAATATTAAAGAAAACACCTTATTGAAATTTGACCCCATGGTTCTTCTTCCGCCAGAACTTTATGAGATCCCATATGCCGAATATTTCCCCAAGAGATTGCTTACAACCAATCCACATACATTAGATATATCTGAGAAGTTATTCGACGCTGATAGCGATTGCGAATACTTCAAGATTTTATCATCCTCAAATATACCCGATATATTATGCGTTTCTCAGTACAATTTTCATATACAATTAAACGAAAAAGATATGACGGTTTCCTCATTGGGATGTATGCTCACGTCTTTTCCTGTACCGCTTCAACGCTGGTTCCTATCGCTTCTGAATCGTTCTATGCGCTATTTTGAGCTGGTTCAGAGATGCCCAAATCATAAGCGTGTGCAATCTTTTGTCAGTCAGCAGCTTTTACAATGCGGCGATGGCATTCTTCTTGATGAGCTTTTCAAGCTGGGAACATTAGAAAAATATACTGCAGACGAAATCATGCAATACATAATGAACGATTTAGAAAATATCATGATTTGCGGTGACGGCAGCAAGATTCGACAAAAACTGCCCATAGAATATAAAGAAGGACAATATTTTGCCGAACATCAGCACAGAGACCACAATGCACCTCGTCTGGGGCAATCGCCCATGGTCAGTGTTTCTGCTCATTGGCCTTGTTTATCCCTATTCTATAAACCTCAAGATAAGCATGATGCACCATTTTCTTCGTCTCAAGCCAACAGTTTTATCAATATTATGAAGCAAACTGCATCCCAAACTGAAGTCGAGGAAGCTATCAAGCGTTTTCAGACTCAGCGGAACGATGAAACGAATTATACCAACAATTGTGAAAAAGTTTTGGCATTTTTACAGACTTTAGACAAATGTATCAAACTCAGTGACTTGAAATATGCGTGTCGTGAACTGTTTTCAATGCCAGAATCATCCGTAAGCCGGGTCTTAAAATTCTATTCAGGCAAATTTTGGAGTCCCCAGCGCGGTATTTGGTGCAGCCAAAGCACGGCACTGAGACTCGGGTTAAACACAGAACAAAACAAAATATAGAATGGCTGACATCCTCACATGACGGAGATTCATAGACAAATCATCCAAATCCTATAGACAAACGATAAATAGATAAAACCATCAAAAATAGAATCGTTCCTTCACATATCAAGGTATTGATACATCTGCCTTGATATGAACAGGATTCGTATATCAAACACCTTTCGATAGCATGATGATATTTTCAAAAAATCATAGTGATCGAAAGTCACAGGAGAAGTGTATTTTCTTTATCACAGGAGATATCTATGAGCAGCATTTATTACTCACATCGCGATATCGCATATAAATAAAATCGCGCATATAAATTTAAATTATCATCACTCATCATCACGAAAAAAGGAGAATGTTATGGAAAGCATCAGCGTACCTCGCGAATTTAATATCAAATGTACAATTTGTGGCAAGGCAACCGCAGCTTATGTTGCCGCCAGCGGACATAAGTATTGCAAAGAATGCGCTTACCAGAAACTCAATCAGCATACGCATACGATTATTATAATGTCCCTGGAGTTGTTACAAGTTTTACGAGGCCATCTGCCAATTCCCGAAAGGCTGACGGAATACGCCAAAGATAAAAACACAGGTGAAGTAGCCGCATATTTATACAAATCTATGATATGCCATAACCTCTTAAAAGATGATGGCATTGCAGAAATTGTATTTAGAAAAACATTCCACTTCGATGCAGATGATTATAGTTTCATTTGGACAGATACAAACTTGCAATTTGAATTATCAAAAATGTTAGAGGCGATCATCACCAGACTTATAAGTTTGCACGGCGGACATTGTACATGTGAACCCGATTTGCTTGTCGGCATATAATATTTTTTGAAACAAGCTTCTTCCATCTCTTTTGAAATCAGTCGATTTCCTTCTCTTTCACCATTTTTCTTCCAGGCTGTACTGGACTTTTGACCATTGAGGTAAATGATGAAAATGAAAAATCAAAAAAGTACACTTTCACAAGATTTCAGCATGCAGTTTGAAACATTAGATTCAAGCCAGCAAACATTTTGTCAGTTCCCGGACGATGCCATCCGTCTGCTGGCTCCGGCTGGCTCAGGCAAAACACATTCACTCTTGAATCGTTGTCTGTGGCTCGTTCAAAATTCCGAACTCAGCAAACCTCGTTTGCTGCTGTTTACTTTTACCAAAGCTGCTCGCGATGAACTCCGCAAACGCATGGGAACTCAGCCCTTTGTTAACGCACAGGCAAATCTGTCCATCACGACATTGAACAGCTATGGATTCAAAATTATCAAACAAAGCATGCACAATCCTCGTGTTATCTCACAAAAGAAAGAAAAATATTCGGCCATGCAGAATACTTTGCAACCCATCTGGATGAAGCCGGAATTTGAAAACTTCAAAAAACTGCTCACCCATGCCAGTAAAAAAACAAAAGCTGGCGAAACTTTGTTTGAAATCAGCGACACCCTGAAAAGCCTCGGTTTCAGACACGACAAATTGAAGACATTTGAAGAATTTTCAAATCACTTTGAATATATTGCCGGCCTCGGCATGGGACAGCTTATCGTCAAAGAAATCCTCACTAAACTGTCCGAATTGGATATCATTTCTCCCATCGATAAAACAGCTGTCGTCCTGTTCCATAAATTTGAAGAATTGATGCCTGAACTGAGCAAACAAGAGCCCAATTTATCTTCTAAACTCCTTGCCCTCCTCCGTGGTTATGAAAAAGAAGTTTATGAAAATTATATTCCTTTCTGGAAAGCCTCCAATCAGCATCTTTTTCATCAAGCCAATATCACATTAGAAGATCAGAAATATCTGGCCTATCTCCAGATCGAAAAAAGACTGGAAGCCGGCGAATTTACAACCGGCGGCGGCAGATTCCAGCACATCCTCGTCGATGAATTCCAGGATATCAACCCTCTGGATTTGGCACTTCTGCGTGCGATTGCTGGCATTAACAAAGCTAAAATCACGATTGCAGGCGACGACGATCAGGCCATCTTTGAATGGCGTGGCGCCACTCCATCCTATATCCTTTCACCGGGCACCCATTTCCAAAACCATTACAAAACGATTGTTCTATCCACGAACTACCGCTCGCCAAGAAATATTGTCGAACTGTCGAAAAAATTAATTGAACATAACCAAAATCGTGTTGCTAAAGATTTTACGGCGCATGCCACCAACGATGCACATATCGAAGTCATCCGAAGACCTACCGTGACAAAGGCCATGCAAAGCACAACTGAACTCGTAACGCGCCTGCTCAAAGAAGGCAACCGCGTGGCACTCATCAGCCGCAAACGCAGTCAGCTCATTCCCTATCAAATCACTTTTGCCAGCCAAAATATCCCGTTCTGCGCTGCCGAAGACCTGCAGGTTTTTCTCAGCGATGCCTTCCGCGAACTCAAAATTATACTGAAAATTCGATCTTTGATGTCCGCACAAAATTATTATGAGCCCATTGAAGCTTTTTTAACCCTTTGCGACAAAGTTAAACGCTATCCTTTGTCAAAAGCTGATCGAAAAGAAGTCGTCAATTACCTCAAACAAAAAGCACCCCAAACCCTCGCAGAAGCCTGTCAGCATTTCAAACTTTATCAAGGACCGCTCAAAGGTGAAAATGCCGATACAAAAATGAGTCAGGCGTTTGCCAATGCCATCGAAGCTTTCCTCGAAGCACAAACCGTAAGCGATGTCATTCAGGCCATCAGCGAACATTTCGACGGACTTCAAAAAGATTACGGCAAATCCATCGAAGACATCTTCTATACCGATCCTCCTTTCCTCTATCTCGCCGAACTCGCCAAATCATACGGCAGCCGCTACGATCAATTCATTGCGGATATCGACCGGGCCATCGACACGCTGGTCAAACCCACAGGGGATGATGACGACAACGATACGCATTACGACACCTGCTGGCAGCGCAACCTTCACCTGATGACCGCCCTGCGCGCCAAAGGCAAGGAATTCGACGCCGTCATCATTCTCGATGCAAACCAGGATATCTGGCCCATCAAACATGCCGAAACCACACGCCAGTTCGAACAGGAACGCCGCTTGTTCTATGTCGCCGTTACGCGTGCCAAGAAATATCTCTATTTCATCGTCACAGACAAAATCCTAAACACACCGATGGAAGTTACACCATACTTGAAAGAAATGGACATCCCCGTACCAGAAACAGACGAATAAGAC
>JAGBXG010000179.1 GCA_017629415.1 Pseudomonadota bacterium
GCACCTGCGCCCATGGCAGATTCACAAGTGGCGTTGTTGAGGGCTGAGCCGTCACAGGCTTCGCTGCCATTGACAATGCCGTCGCCGCAGTATGTACAGGCCGAGGCATCCAGAGTACAGCTTGTGCTGCAGCTGAGTGTACCGATGGCATCGGCTTTACCGGTCACGCTGGCGCAGGTGGCACCAGCAAGATCAGTTTGATCGCATTCTTCCGTGCCGTTGGCAAAACCGTCGCCGCAGACAGGTTCATCATCGGCGGCAAGACATGCATCGCTGATAACGGTGCAGTCGCTGTTGCAGCTGAGATTACCGGTGGCGCCTTCGCCTTTATAGTCGGCACATGTCAGGGTGCCAAAATCGTTGGCATCGCATTCTTCTGAATTATTTTTGACTTTGTCGCCGCAGAAAGGTTCAGCGACGCAAGCCGTTGTGTCATATTGGCATGTGCTGGGGTTGCACTTGAGTTCGCCTGTGGTGCCGGCAGCGATGTCAGCGCATGTTTTGCCGCCAAGGTTGGAGCCGTCACAAAGTTCACCATCTGCAGTATCGATATTGCCGTCGCCGCAATAGCTGCCTTCGACAGGTGTGCAGCCGCTTCTGTCAATGGAGATACAGTCGACGCAGCGCAGGTTGCCTTCCATTTGGGCACCGCCGGGTGCAGTACATGTCGCGCCATTAAACTGGGTGCCATCGCAGACTTCGCCGGCATCAATAATGCCGTTGCCGCAAGTGGAGGGCAATGTACAGTTGGCTGTGGAAATCTGGCAGTTCTGGCATGTCAGTGCGCCTGTGGCGCCGGCACCCAAGACGCTGGCACATGTCATGGTGGTATCGGCAAACATATAGCCATCGCAAGGTTCAGCGCCATCGATGGTGTTGTTGCCGCAATAGGCGCCGCCGACAGCAGAGGACAGCGAGCATGTGCCTTGTGTCAGCTGGCATGTGTCGGAGCAGCCGGGTGTGCCGGAAGCCCAGGCTTGTGTGGGATCATAATAGCTGCATGTCACACTTGCGATGGTGTCGCAAATTTCACCGACTTCACGAATGCCGTTGCCGCATGTTGCATTGTCTTTGTCTGGCCAGTTCTGGGCTTCATTACATCCCAGCATTGCCGTTGCAGCCAATGTGCAGGCACAAATCAACAGAAACTTTTTATTCATCATGACTCCTAAGTGGTGTGAGCTTTACGGATGAGAATGGTCTACTTCATAATCGTAAAGCTTCGAAACTCTATGCTGCCGTTTAAGGAAGCGCAAAAAAAGCATCGGCAATATATCAAAAAACGTGATACGAAAAAAAGAGATAAAACGGATAATATAATGTATGCTGATGTGGGTATGAGTGGGATATTGCTTGACGAATCCACAGGTTTCTCAGTAAGGACGCAGTGCCCTGAGATGAATAGGGCAGTGAATAGATAGAGATAGTCTGCATGATGCCGAATTGGGGCGTTGCGGGGCGGACAGCCCCGCAATGGGGGTAGGCGCGTATTTGCATTTCAAATAGAGCCGCAGGGGGCTCAGCCCCCTGAAACCCACAATAACGAGAGAAAAAAGGACGAACGAAATGGGAAAAATCACAATCTATGATGATTTTTATTCGCCACTTGACAAGTTTAAACGCACAGTTCGCGTTTATACGCCAGATTCTTATGAAGAAAATAAAGATAAAAGATATCCTGTCATTTATATGACAGATGGTCAGAATGTTTTTGAGCATCCACGCAGCGCACGTCGTGATACCTGGCGTGTCAATGAGACACTTGATGCCATGTGGGCAGAGGGTACATTGCAGCGTGAGTGGATTGTATGTGCGATTGATCATGAGATTGACAGGTTTGGCGAGTATACGCCTTGGTATTATCCTGCTGCGTCTGTTTATGATCCCAAGGGTCGCAAATTTTTGAACAATCTGACGGAATTTTTCATTCCTTGGATGAATGCGCGCTATCGTACGCTTGAAGGTCCTCAAAATACGGCGCTGATGGGGTCATCTCTGGGTGGTCTGATATCCCTGTTTTGCGGCCGCGAGCGTCCGGATGTCTTTGGACGTATCGGAGCTGTGTCACCGAGTGTGATGTGGGCCGATTATCGGACGTTCGAACATTGGAATTCAAAACAGGAATTCTGGACGAAAATTTATATTGATATGGGTTCGGAAGAACGCATCATGGTTCAGGATATTTTTATGGATTATGCGGCAGTTGTGGGCGATTTTTATCGTCATTTGCTGTCGATTGGATATGCCGAACATGAAGTTTATTTCTATGTCGATCCGGGCGGCGTGCATTCCGAGCAATGCTGGGCAGGGCGTTTTTCGCATATTGCCAAGACGCTGCTCAATGATGACTGAGGGTTGAGAGGTTTGGCGCTGGCTATGCCGGGCAAGCCGGCATACGCCTTGCGAGCGCTGGCTATGCCGGGCAAGCCGGCATACGCCTTGCGAGCGCTGGCTATGCCGGGCAAGCCGGCATACGCCGCGCATATAATTTGATGCTGAAGTAAACAAGTAAAACTAACTACGTGACAATCTGAATAAAGTGTTGTACTAGATGCCGCCTTGAGGCGGCTTTTTTTATAAAGACCGCGTGACATTTTTCTACTGAGTTCGTGCGTGTTTTAACGCATCCCGGGTGTGTGATTCGGAGGAATAGATGGATTTTAAGAACAATGACAATGGCCTCTTTGGCGCAAGAAATGAGAACTCCGTACTGTTCTCGCTTGAAGACCTGAATTCGATTGATAATTCGAATAGCGATAATGCTGGCTCAGGTTTTGGCAGCTCTGGCGATGCGTCAGGTCTTATCAATCTTGATATGCTTTCGAAAATGGGAAGTTCTGCCGGCGCTGGCAGCGACGATGAAGATGGAAGCATCGGTGGTGTGGCCATGGAAAGCATGGTTTTCAACAAAGTCGTTGAAAAAAGAACAACCCGAAACTACGCTTTGATTATCGGTATTTGTGTCTTATTGCTCGCTGTGGCAGGCGGTTGTGCCTTCTTCTTTATTTCCAGCAGCAAAACCGAAAAATTAGAGGCCGAAAAAGCACTCGCTGCGGCTGAAGCCTCTGAAGAAGCTGAAAGAGCGGCCAATGAACGTGAAGTCGCCGAACTCAAAGCCCAGTTAGAAGCCATGAAAAAACAAAATTTGGATTCGGCTGAAGATAAGGCACGCCTTGAAGCCATGATCCAAAAACTTGAAGATGCTGAAATGCAGGCAAAAGTTGCCGGCGGCGGCGATGAAGAAAAGAAAACAACAGCCGCTAAAAAACCATCCGGCACCACGGCTAAAGCTTCGGCTGGATCCGCTCCCAAAGCAGCCAGCAGCGGAGGCGGCGCCGGAAAACCTGATCCCGAAAAGATTAGAGCTGCTCTTGGCGATGCCGCAAACAAAGCTAAAAAATGCGGTAAAAATGGTACACTTCTCGTTCAAATGAACATTAATAGCAGCGGTTCCGCAAAAGGTGTTAAAGGCGTAAGCGGTACGTTCAAAGGTACCGCAACAGAAAAATGCATTATCACTGTCGTTGAAAAACATCAGTTCCCGGCATTCTCCGGAAACGCTATCCCGGTTAAGTATAACTTCAAGCTCTAATCGAAAGTTTAATCTTAAAAAGCACGGTTTACGCCGTGCTTTTTTTGTATGGCCACGCTGGGAAAAACATGCCTCGGCGGGATGGACTGCTGTGATTTGAATCAATGATTTTTTTGTAAATTCGTGTTATCTTTCTAAAGCGTTTGTCTGGCAGCAGCCTGAAGACGTAAGTATGAAAAATCTCATTTGTCTGTGTGCACGGAATTGATATGGCCATTTGTCTGAATTGTAATCGAAAATCTGAAACGGTTGGGCAGCTTTGTTCTTGCGGCACCTGCTATATGGTTCACGATGAGCATGGCATGGAGCCGCTCAATTTATTGGGCAAGCTGATCGCCAATAAAATCATTCCGACAGCTGTTGTCAGCGTAGATAAAAGTACGATCAGTTATGAAGCATTTCAGCCTGCAATCGATCGTGTCGTGGGGCTGAGTATTTTGAAGCCAGAGTATTCGGCAAATCCGGATATTCGAGTGGCATTCCTTGATCTGGTTGATCGATGTGCCGGATTGAAACAACAAAATACACCGACATTGCTTGAAGTGCTTGAACTGCCATCTGAAGGCGTACTCGCTATTACATCGGAAGTTTTTAAGGGCGAAAAGCTTTCTGATTATATGCGAAATAACCCATTAGATCCTGTGGGTCTGATGCATATTGTGCATCAGATCTTGCAGGCCGTAGCTGCCATGCATCGCAAGAATGTGCTTTTTCCACATCTTGGGATGGATAACATTCGTATTATGCGTTTGGGCGGTGATTCTGCATTTGTGACGGTTCGCGGTTTTGTCGAGTCCAATATCACCTGGCTTGGGGATTTAAACACACAGGCAACGGATGTTTTTTATATTGGACAGCTGGTATTGTCATTAATATGCGGCAAGCCTGTCGTGAATGCCAATCATATTGAGCTGCCGCCTGAACGTGCTTATTTGATGCCGATTGCACAGATATTTTTGCGCGCCGTTGCGCCCGTTGAACAGCGTTATGCGTCATGTATAGATATGCTTGAGGCATTTGAGACTGCTTTTGATTTGAATGCTCGCGAGGCGAAAAAGCCTGTGCTTTCGAATCAGTCTCAGGGGAATACAGCGCAGCGTCGTCAGAGTCCTGTGACATTCGAACAGATCATATGGATGCATCGTCCGCCTCAGCGTCAGGATTAAGTATGCGTCAGCCTCCGGAATACAGCCGTTTGTGGCGCGATATTAACCGCGAGCTGTGGCGTGCTGCCGCTGATGACAAGCCGCCAAAGAGCTTTGTACGCGCGGAATTGTGGCGGCGAGTGGATCATGCTCGCGTGCTCGAAAAATCGGCAGCTATTAAAATGGCACGAAAAAAAACACCGCCTTGCGCCATTTTTAAAGCCTGTTTATGGCTGGTAGAAACAGGTGCTCTTTCTCCGCAAGGACCCGCACAGATGCCTTCGGAAAATGCTGCGGATCCGAAATTTGCTGCCAGACTGGAGCGTTTGCCGGAAGCTTGGCCGGGTGTCGAAATTGTGTCGGCAGACAATGACGAAAAATTTGCGGCGGATTCTGAACCTCAAGTCGATCATTTTCAGCTTTTTGTAAATGCTTTTGTTTATGCGGCTCAGGCTGCTAGAAATGTCGGTTTGAATCCACACCAAATCGATTTTGAATTTGATTTTTCCCGCAATCGATGGTCAGCCGAAGGAACCGTTCAAAATCCCGTGATGCGGCTGAAAGTGAATTTCTTTTATATTTGTGCCAATCCCAAAATTTGGAACGCCATTTTTGAAGCAGTTGTGCACAGTCATCTGCCATCAAAACGTATGGCAGAACGGTATGCCCATTCGACTGAAGCTCAGGCAATGCTGGCCATTTATACGGATATTACACCGTCACAAACGCAGGATGTCTACGATTTGTCAGCGATGTTCGATGCGCTGAATGCGGAATATTTTAACGGTCAGATTCCGAAACCGCTGCTGGCCTGGACAACACGCGCGAATTATCGCACCCTTGGCACGTATAATTTTCATTGGAATATCATTACCATCTCGCGAATCATGAATGACCCGAGAGTGCCTGAAATTGCAGTGCGCTTTGTGCTGTACCATGAGATGCTGCACATTCGTCATGGTGCAAGACGCGTGAATGGACGTTTTATGGCGCACACGCCGGAGTTTCAGGCTGACGAAAAAAGATTTGAGGGCTGGGAAGAAGCCAATCGGATTCACCAAAAACTGCGTGAACTGGTTCAATAAACGCAAGCATCCCTTTTTGCTCGACAGAAGGGCGTGCTTTCTTCGTCAGGTTCGACCTCACCCCATGCCGCTTCGCGGCCGCCCTCTCCCAACAGGAGAGGGCTGATTGATTCGCTGCGCTCATCTTGTTGAACTCCATCCAAGCCGCATGGGATAGAAGGTTCCATTCAGTCCCTTCGCTCATTCCTTGCTTCCTCGGATTTGCATCCACTGTGCGGCAAAAAAACACAAGTAATCGGTGTCCGTCTCACCCACGAAAAACGCCCAAGAAAAACCGGACCTTCTCAGATCATTTCCCAATACAGAAATGGGAGAAGATTTCGTTAA
>JAGBXG010000180.1 GCA_017629415.1 Pseudomonadota bacterium
ACCCGCGAGGTCATAAAGCCTCAAGGTCAGAGCATCATGACCTGAGCTTCTTTCGTGTTTAGCCAGACACGAAAGCCACTGTCAATCAAACAGGCTGATCCAAATCATACAAGGTTAAAGCTGACGAAGAAAGTGCGCCATTCTGTCGAGCAAAAAGGGTCCCAAAAAAGGACTTTGCGTACAAGGAACATATATGTTGAAACGTTTGATTTTAATGAGTTTTGGAATTTTGTATGCATCGTCTGCATGGGCACAGAATTCTGCTCAATCGATACGTACAGAAAGTGAACTCGTGACCGCTGAACAGCTTGCAATGTCCGACACAGCCAGAAAGAAGCTGCAAAAAAAGCTGGAGCATGCGGTGGTGACGGTTTATGCATGGCAGCCTGCTGTTCATGAGCTTGCGGAATCAGGCGTGGGGTTTGATGGCGCGGCTGTTGCCATTTTACCTGAAGCTGTCGCTGAAGTTTTGCCCAAAGATGTCGTTCAGGAGGATATTGAACCTGCGCCTCCCAAACGGAACAAGAGCAGTTTTTTTGATCGCGGTTTAGATAAGCTCAGCAGTCCGTTTGCCCAAAGAGAAGCACGACAAACAAAGCATCACAGCGGTCGGCAGTATTATTTGACGACTGCAGATTGGCTGACAAACAGCACCGTTTTTGAGATTGAAGCTTTTGGAAAACGCTTGAAAGCTCGGATGGAATATCGCGATGATGCACAAAATGTGGCGATTCTTTCGACAGAGTTTTCTGAAAAATTAGAACCTGTGAATATTCTGGATCCCGAAGAGACTTTGCCGTCGCTTGTTTTTGTTTTGCTCAATCCGAATACGATTTATGAAAGTTTTACGCAGCATGTTTTGCATGTGCCTCATATGCATCTTTATGGCACGGCAACATTAAAAGCGCGCAATGGTTATCCCGTGTTTGGTGTTCAAGGGGAGCTTGTAGGGTTAATGGTTGGTCCGGATAAATCCAACATCAAAGGTTGGGTGGTTCACTCGGGGTTGTTAGATCGTGCGTTGCATCCGCAAAAATACAGCCGCGTTAAAGTTGAAGAGATTAAGCTGGAGACTTATGACTCCCCGAAATGATGGAAAGCTGTACATTTCAGGAAAGTGGGGATGCTTTCAGGATACGTCCGAACTGTAAAAGACGTAAGTCTCCATTTTGGGTTCCAAGGGGCTGAGCTCTTTGGTGGGGGGTGGGGCTCAGCCTCAAAAGAACTTTATGGATTTTAGAAACGATAGGAGGTGACAAAAGTTGGGGTCACCATCCATTCCAGTTCACCGTCATCATTGGATTTGGCTTCATCTGTATTTAAGCGGAAGTAGATGTCATCGGTACCCATGAAAGCGACCATGAGCCCCATGGTAAATTCATCCCAAACCCATGAGATGCCGATTTCGCCTTTCATTTGGAAGGTGGCGCCTCCTTCGTTGCCGAAGGCTTCGCATTTGTCGCCGCAATAGCCATAATTTCCGTCATACGAAAAGTCTTTGAGTCCGATGCCGATACCAAAGCCAGCTGTGATCATAAAATCTTCGAGCACGGGGACAAAAGCTCGCAGGATGAACAAGGTGGCATACATATTGAGGGCTTCAGGATTTCGGTCATTGTAGTCCGAAAATTCATCATAAGCGCCGTTTGTATATGTCCACAGTCTTGACACATGTTGTTCGAGATAAAGTCCGAGATAGCGCAGGTGTGCGCCGATTCCGAAGCGATAATCGAAGCCGACGGCACCGTCAGCCAGTGCGATGGCAGGGCCGACACCGGCGGTGATTTCGAATCCGGAATCCCATAACTGCGAGGTTTCGGAGGATTCGTCTTCGTCATCGTAGGCAAAAGCCGAAGACGTGGTAAAACAAAGGGACAGGATAAAAGCAAACAATGTCAGGAGTTTTTTCATATCGCACCATGTTTGATATATTTGAATGTATTTATATATATTCTATTTCACAAATCGTCAGATGACGGACACCTTTAGGGGAGGGAACTTGGACATCTTCGTCCACAGTTTTTCCCAATAAAGCCTGTCCCACGGGAGATTGATAACTGATATGGTAACCATCCAAGGTATCGAGGGGACCGACAATTTGATGCTTCACTTCGACATCTTTATCGTTATCATAAAGGGTGACTGTGGCTCCGAAAAAGATGCGTTCTCCGCGCGGCATTTTGGGATCAATGACTTGCATATCCGCGAAGTTTTTATTCAGAAACCGCATGCGTCTGTCAATTTCTCTCAAGCGTTTTTTGCCATAAATATATTCGGCATTTTCGCTGCGATCCCCTTGGGCGGCGGCATCGGCTACTTCGTTGACCACTTTGGGGCGTTCCACGGATTTCAGATGTTCAAACTCATCTTTGAGAGCTTTAAATCCCTCTGGGGTGATGTATGTAGGCATGACAACTCGATATCAATGTATCCCAAGATTTATAACAAAAGAGATATTTTTAAAGGATATTTTAAGTATCCTAAGTGCCAAATTTGGCCATTTAATTTTATTACAGTTTTCTCAAATAATAAAGTCTCTATTCCGTCAGACAAAAGGACTGAAGGGGCGTTGCGGGGCTTGCCCCGCATGGGGGGTAGGCGCGTATTGGCGTAGCCAATAGCGCCGTAGGGGGCTCGGCCCCCTTAAAGTCCAAAAAAGACATGTTTTCGTGATGGATTAAAGATTTTGAATGACAAATCATAGAGAAGTTTTTTGAAGTTTGTATGCATTTGCCATAAGCTTCGATTTGGGCATTTGCGCCAGATATTGACGAGTTTTCCACGGGTAATCATGACATTCGCACAATCTTTAATCCAAGCATCATCCCCCGAAACTTCATCCCATGTGACAGACGAATTGCAGACACTGCAGCCGGCGTGTGTGGGTGAAAAATATGAATTTTTGCAAAAGTTAGGCAAAGGTTCTCAAGGCAATGTATGGCAAGCCAAAAGCAGGAGTCATGGCGAGCTTGTGGCTATTAAACAGCTTCATGTGCATTCTGTCACGACTTGGAAACAGTATGAACTGTTCAAACGTGAGGCGGAAACGCTGGCATCTTTAGAAATTGATGGTGTCGTGCCTTTTCGGGAGTATATTGAGGATCTTGAGGCGAATCCGCCATATGTTTGCATTGTCCAAAAGTTTGTGGAAGGGCAGACTTTGGCCGAAATGCTGAAGAAAAAGCATCGTTTTGAAACGGAGACGATTTACGACATCATCACTCAAGTGCTTAAAATTCTGCAGAATCTGCATGAACACAGGCCGGCAGTCATTCATCGCGATATCAAACCGTCGAATTTGATGCTGACTTTGAGAGAGGATGGCAAATATCGCGTGACATTGCTCGATTTTGGTGCTGTGGCCAATCCTCAGGTTCAAAATGGCGGTTCTACAGTGGCTGGGACTTTTGGTTATATGCCGCCGGAACAGCTCATGGGACAGGCCGGTCCTGCCAGTGATATCTATGCGCTTGCTGCGGTTGCGGTTGAACTTTTGTCCGGTACCTCTCCTGCAGATATCGAGGTTTGTGATTTCAAACTCGTGATTGAACCCTACCTTACACATGTAGATCAGGCCGTCGTACAAACCTTGTGCCTCATGCTGGAGCCTTCAATCCAAAACAGATTATGTGATTATAATGCTTTGATTGCTCAATTTTCAAATTTGGCACATAAGGAGGAAATATCATTTCTCAACTTTTTTAAGAATGACAAAATTCCCAAGCTTGAAGATGTTCAATCGATTTGTCAGCCGGGAAACTATGAACTTTGGCAGAATTTTAATTCAGAAGAAG
>JAGBXG010000019.1 GCA_017629415.1 Pseudomonadota bacterium
GGTAGGCGCGTATTTGCAAAGCAAATAGCGCCGCAGGGGGCTTGGCCCCCTGCATGCTTGCGTTTACGTGATATGAAAAAAACAAATATAAGTGGGAATGTATGCGAAAATGCCTGTATGCGATATAATGGTAACAGTGTGACTATTCGAGGTCCACGCTAGGCATAAATAGGTAATATTGTGAGATATCCATCGCTTAAAATATTGGGAATGTCTGTGCTTTTGGCCTTGTCGTGTGAAGTCGCACAGGCACAGGATGTATTGCGCTGCGAAACAGGCAGCGGTGTTTGGAACCGTGCCGGCAATGGTGCGGTTTTAGATGGCGTTTTGTGCCATCGGAACCATGAGTCCGCATCGCCCTTTTATCGCCTGGATTTCGATGCCAAGCAAATGGCTTATGCCCCAGCTATTCCCAATGTCACGGGACAACTGAGATATCTGTTTGATACATCCGGTGAACGCTATTATGCAGATGATGTTTCTGTGTATGTCGTATCTCCAGCCACATTTAAAGTCATTTCAAAACTGGAATGGGCAGGTGCACAGGTCGTTCCATTGGGCCCGGATGCCGATGAATTTCGTGCCGTTTGGACAAAGACTGAAGAAGGCTCAGAGCTGCATCTGCTGCAGTCCATTCATGGCAAAATGACAGAAGTTCTGACAGCACAGCTGTCGTCAGAACCTCCCATTGCCATTGTATGGCAGCCGAAACGCTTGGTAGTATTGGAAAAGGATCGCCTTCTTTTTTGGATGCGTCCCGGTATGGAAGAAGAAACCAGCGAACCCTCTGCCGAAGCCGGCACCACAGGACAAGCTTGGGATGTTCTTCCCATTGAAGCTGAAATCGATCCTCCTCTGATACCCGGACACTATCAGCTCGATGAAGAAGGATTGATGGTGCTCAATCGCGATGCCAAACGCCTGGCCTATTTCAGGTTTGGACAAGCCTCATGGACACCTGCAAGTATCAATGCAACTGCGCAGATTCATGGGTTGGGGCCCGGCACCAAGCATGCCATGGGCGTGACAAATGATATGAATACCGTGCGCATTGTCGCGCGAGGCGGTGTTTTTCTCAAAAATCGTTTCGAAGCAAAATATTGGAAACTTCCGCAAGATCCTTCGGTTTTGCCCGTTATCGGCCAAGATGATCTCGCGGCATTGGACGGCGGCAGCAATAACCGTGTCCAAACCATCGACACCACAGAAATGACCTGGCGCAGGCTGGCTCTGATTGAATATCCGACGCCTGGACGCATGATGGAGCTTAAAAACGACATTCTCATCTCTGTCCACGATTCAGGCCCGGAAGCCATGATTTTATGGCATGCACGCACGGGAGAAAAAGTCGCCTCTTTACAGGCCAGTAAACTGGAAGCCATACAATTCGGCGCCATTACCGAAGTCCAAAGCCTTCCCCATTTTCCGCGTTATCAGTACATTTTAAGTCAAAGTGGTCAATTTGTATTGTTTGACAAAGAAACGGGTGAGCTGTCAGCCCCGGCTTCGGCAGAAAAAGTACAATGGGCAAAATTTCCCCGTGTTCTTCAGATGCTCCCGGATGGCGTGGCCATTCAGCGACATACTGAAACCGGTCCGGCATGGGATATTTTCCCTGCCCATGGCAAACCTTATACACAAACTTTGGACGGGCTGAACTCAAACCTGACTGAACTGCAAACACCTAAAGAAAAGTGGTACGGATACTGTGTTCATGACACATGTTATGCCCCCGATGCCCCTGAAATTCAGCTCAAACAAGCGATTCCGTCCGTATCTGTCAAACTCAGTGAAGACACCCATGCCCCCGGTATGCTTTCCTGGATTCTGACTAGCCTGGCATTCTTAGCCATGTTCGGAATCATGCTCTGGAGACGCGGATTCGGCAAAAAATCTCGTCTGACCGCAACCCATGCCTCCGATGAACTCGTCCATAACGATATTTACGATAAGAAAAATCGCCGATATATTTCTGATCGCGATTACCGCTATTTTCTCGCGCCGCAGTTTTATGCCAAACCTGCTTTCCGCGTTGTTCTCAGTATTGCCTTGGGCTTGGGAACCGGCCTGGCAGTGGCAGCATCTACGTTCTACGACGATTCTATCACCACATTCATGTCATGGGTTGTTGTCCTGGGTATGCCCGTCACAGCGGTCACCTGGATCATCACATCCTGGACGTTCTGGAACCGGTATTATCTGCTCCGTTTCGGCAATATTACAGAAGGTAAATGGCTGAATTGTTCAGAACCCAATCCGTCAATTATCTATGATTCAGGACACGGCAAATGCTATGAACTGAACAATCGGCAATGGTATCGCATCGATTTTGTGCCCATGGTGATATTTGACCCCGCACGGCCAAACTTTGCCATCCAATACACCGGCGGATGCAGTCATGCGGTCATTCCTCAAGGCAATCTCGATGGGGAGGCTTCCCCCGCCTGCTGCTTTGACTTCTATCGCCTGTCTGCAGTTGCTCTGCTGCTTGCAGCCAGTATATTCGGCACTCAGGCATTGTTCAAAATGGCTTATCCCAATCCTATCAGCGCATGGCAGCTTGATAATATTGCCCAAAAATCTGCCAAACCCGATGCCGAAAAAACATTTACGATGGCTTGCTTGGAACAATGTGAAGATGCCAATACCGTTTGTCATGCACAATGCCACCAGCGTCAGCTTAAACTTGTCCTGGAACAAGCCGGCATGGATATGCAGGGTGATCCGGAAATGACAACAGCTCAGTTTCTGCAGATACACCGTGATGAAGTGGCCAAAGCTCGCGCTATATTGCTCGATAACTCAGACTTATCCTGCGTAGCCCGTGAAGCCAAACTGGCCGAAATTTCATTGTGGACAGACCGTTTGAACACGTCTTTCTGGCAAACTTATGCCGATATCGATACCTACCGTGCAGCCCAACTGCAAGAGATTTATCAAGGCCTTAAAAATGATGCCACACTGTTCAAAACCTTGTGTGATGCTGATTTGACGTGTGCACAATCCGCCCAACACTGCCCTGCTCCCCCTGTCTGTTCCGGGCATGCTGCTCAGCTGAAAAAGCGTATCTGTACATTTGAAGCGGCACTCCATATCCCAGAGATTGACGTTCCTGAAACAGGGGAAAAATAAACTTTGTGCGGCCCTTTCAATGCTATGTCTGGCGTATGGCGAAGCCATAGCCAGACCAAAGTCTGGCGTATGGCGAAGCCATAGCCAGACCTCAAGATGACTTCGTCCGATTACCAGAAGCCGGTATCGCCTTTACGATAGGGCAAGAGTTTACCGAGCTTTTTGTATTCGAGTTCCGCCGAAACCATGAGAAGGTCTTGGGTAACGCATTTTTCGGGGCTTCCGTAGGCGATGGAAGCGGCGCGGAGAACGGCTTCTTTGATGTGTCCGCCGGACAGTTCAAACAGCTCGGCGAGGTCTTCGGTATCGACGTCTTTCGCGCGAGGAATGGAGGGGGAAAGGAATTTTTCCCAGAGGATTTGTCTTGAATTTTTTTCGGGTAAATCGAAAGGAACTTTAAATCGAATTCGACGCATAAAGGCTTCGTCGATACCTGATTCAAAGTTTGAGGTCAGAATGCTGACACCTGAAAAACGTTCCAGGCGTTGAAGCAAGAAGTTGATTTCGAGGTTTGCGTATCGATCGACGCTTGTTTTCACTTCGGTACGTTTTCCGAAAATGGAGTCTGCTTCATCGAAAAGGAGGAGAATTTGGCCTTGTTCTGCGGCATTGAACAATTCTGCGAGATGTTTTTCGGTTTCGCCGATATATTTGGAGACGAGTTGTGAAAGATCGACGCGGTAAAGTTCGAGCTGCAATTCTGTGGCGATGACTTGAGCGCCGTAAGTTTTTCCGGTACCTGGCGGTCCTGAAAAGAGCGCGGCCAACCCCAGACCGTAAGGCATACTGCGTTCAAAGCCCCATTCTTTGGCCAATTCATGCCTGTGTTTTGCGTACATGAGCAAATCTTGCAGTGCGGTCATGCAATCCTGCGAGACGATGAGTTGATCCATGGAAACGCGAGCAGGTTCTGGGGTTGCCAGGCTTCCGAGTCCTTCTTTGGACAGGCTTCTGGCAGCACCGGCGAGTGCTTTATAAAGGTTTTCTTCGCCCACGGGGGCAGTGGCAAGTGCGATGCGGATACATTCCGTGATTTGTCCCTGCGAAAGCAGGAATTGTCCGGCAAGCTGCTGAATCCAGGTTGTGGAGAGCTGATCGCCGATAAGTTCTTGCCAGATATGGGCGCGTTGTTGTGCGTTGGGAAGCGGCAGCCGAATGATGCATTCAGGGGGAATTTGCATGGCATCGGGGATATCACCGGTCATAATCCAAATAATGGGGCAAACCGATTCTTTGAGCGTATCGATAAGGCGCAAAATGCCTTCATTCCATCGATTGAACCATTTGGCGGCGTGATTGAGGACGAGTGCATGATTTTTCAAGGTTGCGCAAGCGCGAGCAACGATGACATGCTGGATAGCATCGGCCAGCTGCACATCGGGTGAGAGGTCCGCAACGGTAATGCCGGAACGCTTGAGCCGATGCGCCATGGCTTGAGCCGCCACAAGCTTTTCCGAGCCGGAAACACCTGTAATCGCGATATGTGTCGCCAGCTTTGTCGGAACCCGTTTGATTTGTGTTTTAAGATCGTTTGGAAGTTCTTTGGTTGAAATGGCGGGCAAACTGTCTTTGCTATAGTTTTCAGCATTTGTCAGATAATGGATGACATGCTGCGGAATCAGCAGTTCCGAAGCGGCGAGATTGGGTTCATGGGAGTGCCGGAATTGGACAATGCTCGAAGTGAATAAAATACTGTTGGATGGATAAAGAATCGAACTGACTTCCTCCGACTGCAATCCTTCTGCTAAAAATTCGACCATAAATCCCCAGCGCGGTTGTCCCGGGGATTGTTCACTCATGGCAAAACGCAAAGCTCGCAGGGTCGGCCAGTCGAGATGAATGGCGGTCAAAACAGCCAGCATGGAGATTTCTTCTGGCGTGAGACCCAATTTTTCATCCAAATCCACCCATCTTTGTGCGCAAATATCGCCTTCCTCATTGGCAAGTATGATCATATGGTTCCAAAAATCTGTAAACGAGATTTCGGGAGCGGTTTCGATGGCAAACTGCATTTCTTCGGAATGCATGAGCATATTTCTGCTCAAATTCGTGAACAGCATTTTAAGCTCATCTGGCCATCCGGCTTGCATGGGGGCGGTGAACCGAATCCATCCTTCTTGCCATCCGCGCAGGAACCACTGGCCTATCAGCGCCACGACAAATGTTTTAATATTTTGTAAGAAATCCACAGGATACCTCTTCGTTTAAAGTTCAATGATATATTCGAACCGAAGGATATATCGATTTATTCTGCAGGGGGCCAAGCCCCATGCGGCGCTATTTGCGCGGCGTATGGAGTTACGTGAAATAGCCGCA
>JAGBXG010000020.1 GCA_017629415.1 Pseudomonadota bacterium
AAAAATATCGACCAAAGCTGCACAAAACTTTGCGCCTCTTCAAGCGGTGCCACCGATCTGAAAGCTTCCGCCAATATGACTATCAAAGGCGCAAAAATCGATCTGAACCCATAATTCAACTCCAAATCAATTCTCAGGGGGCGTGAAATTCACTCGCCCCATTTTTTTGCAAAATTCCCTATCGCATCCGTTGTCATAGCTCCATGACTCAGCGGTTTGGGCCGGGCTTTTCGGCGGTTTGCACACGCCGAATACGCCCGGCTTTTTTGCGAGCTATGACCGCCTGCGGCGGACATACGCACGCAATTCCTTCTTTTCATCCACAAAAGTTCCCAGCAATGATGGCATTTCAACACATTCCCGTACTCTTAGACGACGTTCTCAAATTGTTGTCTCCACAACCCGGCGAACATTATCTCGATGTCACTTTAGGCGGAGCCGGACATGCCGGAGCTGTCGCAAACAAAATTCAACCACATGGCGAAATCGTGGGCTTTGACAGAGATCCGGCCGCTCAAGCCGCTGCAAGTGCCAAACTGCAGCCGTTTGGATTAAAAACAACCCTATTTCAACACTCTTTTATTGCATTTGACAGCATCCTGCGAAATGCCGGTATGCCCGATCGCGAACAAGGCGGCGGTTTTGATATCGTTTTGGCAGACTTCGGCTTATCCTCACACCAAATCGATGATGCTGAACGCGGCTTTTCATTTCATAGCACAGCACCACTCGATATGCGCATGAGTCAAACCGGAGAAACCGCCGCTGAGTTTCTCGCCAATATCGCCCCAGAACAGCTCGCCGATATCCTGTACCAATATTCCGATATCCGCCAATCACGTCAGCTGGCACGCCGTATCTGCGAACGAGCACAAACCGGAACATTACAAACGACAACCGACCTGGCTGAATTATGCTGCGGTATCCTCGGTCATCCACGCCCTGGACAGCCTCATCCCGCCACTCGCGTTTTTCAAGCCATCCGTATTGCTGTAAACGATGAATTCGGTGCCATCGATGCCTTCCTCAAAGACATTCCCAAATGGATGAAACCCAACGGCAGACTTGCCATCATTTCATTTCACAGCGGTGAAGACCGACGCGTTAAAGAAGCCATGAAACAATGGCAAAATCCATGCACTTGCCCGCCCAAACTCCCCATGTGCATCTGTCAAAAACAACCTTTGGGCAAAGTTATCAACAAAAAGGTTATTGAAGCCACACCACAAGAACTTGCAGAAAATTCGCGCGCAAGAAGCGCAAAACTTAGAGGATTTTTATTTAACTAAAATCAAAAAATAAAATACACCCTCTCCTATATAAATTTATAAATTCCAAGAAGCTCAATCCACAGCGTACACAAAATCGCAAATCACTGATGATATGGTGTGCTACAGTGAAGCGAAATGGGGATACAAGTTCCAAGGGGCAAAGCCCCTTGGCGTGGTTTGGGGCAAAGCCCCAAAAGAACTTTGCATACGCCATGTGAGATGTGGAAAATCCCCTACACCAAACAATCATTCCTCTTTATCCCACTCTATCACTTGCACTGAAATCTCGTTGGGATCGGGTTGTGTATAAGCATTGGGAATTTCAAGATACAGCCAATGATGTTTTTTACTGGCGAATGAGCTCATTTCTGCTCCACCGCCGCCAGTGATATAAATGGGAATGCCTCCCATCGTAAATTGTCCATAATCAAGCACTCGTCCTGAAAAGATGGCATTCACATTGGCTTTGATGAACAATGACATCAACGCAGCGGCATCAGATTTAGAGCTGAGTGCGTTATTGCGCGAACCAAATTCATCAAATATGGGTGTGTAACTGAAAACAAGGCGCACAGGGGGCTTGCATACACCATCGACACAAGTACCGCCATCTCCACAATCATTATCTCGCGTGCAAATACAAGATGCTTCTGTACCATCGATTTTGGCACAAGATTGGGCATGTGAGCATACCTGAGACGTTGCAGGCACACAGATACAATTTTCGGGACCAAGCGCAGGATTCGAACGTTCAGCATTGGGAGGAATACAATATGCCTCTTGCTGAATACATTCACGACATGTCGGATTTTTGCTCGAACCACTGAGATGAAGGATATCACGACATTCAGCAAGAGACGGCCATTGCGTACCTTCAGGCGCCGGAATTTGACAAGTTTCATTTGAAACGGTTTCTAAAACTGACTCAAGCCATTCTATCTGGGAGGATCCCAAAGATGCATCGGCTGTATCCAACATGATCAGCTGAACTTTTCCAACCATTGTAGACATGTGGGATGGTCCGAAAAGCTCCCTAAATTCTGCAAGCCCATTGCCCTGATATTCATCTTCCCCAAGGCCGGCATGAAAAGCAGTTTTGTGCATAATGGCATTGCAAATATGATTTTCAAACTGTCGAGTATCTTCCTGACAACAAATTTGGTCGTTTTTTTCAATGCAAGCATCGGTCGTTTGCGGTGTGCCATCACGCCATGTCAATTTTGCATTTATCAAACTGTACATTTCAGCAAATTCATCTTTTGAACCGTGTTCCGTCAGATTACCAAGACTGACCGCAACATCCACATTTTTTTCATTCATGCTGTCTAAAAGTTTAGACAACGCTTTTGTATTCCCTTCTACATTTGAAAATACACCGATTCTAAGTGTACCTGTTTTATCCTCATCATTATCGTCTTTGGGCTGAATTTTGACAGTCAATGTTCTGCATCCACAAGGTTTAAAGCAGAAATCAAGCGTTCCTTGGGCTTCTGGATCACAGCAATTATCACTGGGCTGCGTTACACGATATCCCGCCGGCAATGCCATTGGACTGAATGCATCGCATGCATAAATCACTTTTGAGCTTGAAGTATGATAAGGGGAACGGTCAGTTTCTTCGGTCAAGCAATGATCATCGTCATTGATTTGAGCAGAGATAACAAGTCTATGCGTTCCTTCATGAATCAGGCGGCATTCATTTTTATTTGCATTGCTTGGACTGCATTCTTCGACAATTTTATAGCCTTCAGGGCAAGAGGTAGTCAGCTTTTCATAGGATGCGGAATGACATTTTTCATACATATCCAGCAATCCTGCTGGCAGTTCAGACAATGAAATGCCAATACCGCCCTGAGCATCGCCGCGAATCCCCGGAATTGTATCTAATGTGAAATGAGGCAAGGCACCATGTGCTTTGGCTTTAAACACCGTTAAACTGGATTCCGCCGCCATCCCCGAAACAGCAGGACATCTAAAAACAGTCCCGGAAGTTTTCTCCGTTCTGCCTGCCCCATAAGCTTTAAGCGTCGAGGAGTTTGAAGCAAAAACATAAAATCCTTCCTGCTCCGTGAAACGCTCTCCTTCGGTTGAATTGCAACCCAGCATTCCAAGAACGAACCCAAAGCATATTTTTTGTAATTGGCGCATCTGTATTTTTTCATCAAATGGTTTGGCGACACAGCTTCGTGAGTCATTTTCATATCATTCTGATATACAGCACTTTAAAAAAAAAAGCGCAGACTATGTTGAAACACATCTGCGCATAAAATTGAATGACTCAAAACGAGATTTTTAGATTCTACCTGCGTTAGAATGGAATATCTACAACAGGATCTACAAGCTTACCACCAGAGTTAGATGATTTTCTTGTTCTTGATGAAGTAGATTTTTTTGATTTAGATTTTGTTTCTGATTTTGGCTTATCGGTTTCTTTCGTTTTTTCTTCTTTATTTTCGTCGTTTTCTTGTTCAAGTTTTTCGACATCAGCGCAAGCGGAATTCCAAGTCCATCCAACCAATCTGTTTGCATTTTGCACATGCTGTTTAACGGTTTGGAGGCGTTCAGCTTCAAGTTCTTCGGGGGTTTTAACCACTTCTACAACGGGAGGCGTATCCATTTTATTGTCATCGTTATGAAGGAAAAGCCACAAGCCAATCCCGATAACGAGCAAGAGCGCAACGATAACAGCGCCGATTGCCATAATAGATTTGAGTTGTTTTTGTACGGTAGGCTGATTGAAGCTGGTATTTGATGATTTCTTTTTATTATTCTTTTTCTTTAAGCTTTTTTGATAGGCTTTCAGGCATTTTTCTTCATCTTTGATGGCTTGCTGCAAGTTTGCGTTGATGTCGTTTAAGACTTCCTGCGCCGTATGATAGCGATCCTCTTTTTTCTTTTTGCACAGTTTTCGGATGATATCGGCGATGCCATTGGGGATGAACAGCGGGATTTCGAGTTCCTCGTTGACCTGTTTATAGGCGACGCGCATGAAAGATTTGTCGCTGACCGCGACTTCGCCGGTGAGGCATTCGAGGTAAACGAGTCCGACGGCATAGAGATCGCTTTCTGCTGAAGCGCGCGTTTCGCCGGTGAAGAGTTCCGGGGCCATATACGAGGGGGTACCGCGCACGTTGCCCTGTTGCGTCATTAGCGTTTGGCTTTGGAGGTTATCGAGGACGGTAGAAATACCGAAGTCGAGCACACGAATTTCGTAGGGCGGCGGCGTATCAAAGACCATGATATTGCCGGGCTTAATATCGCGATGGATGATATTTTTTTCGTGTGTTTCGACGAGTGCGCCGAGCAGCTGCTGGATAATGCCGGTTGCGAATGTCAGCGGCAGTGCCCCGTAATTTTGGAGCAATTTATCGAGTGAAAGGCCTTCGACGAATTCGAGGACCATGCAAGGTGTGCCTTGATAGCGGCCGTAATCGATACATCGGACGATATGTTCATCGTTGAGAGAGGCGATGAGTTCAGCTTCTCGGTAAAACCTTTTAACGGCGACTTTAGCTTCCTGTGAGTCGTATCCTGTGGAAACTTGAAGAATCTTGATGACGACGTGCATGCGGTCGGTTTTTCGCCAAGCCTCGAGAACAACGGCACATCCGCCGCGTCCGACTTGTTCGCCGACATCATACTGGCTGGAGATTTCTTCATCTGCCTGTTTTCCGAAGCGTTCGATGGTTGCACCATCGTCGACGAAATCTTCTTGTTCGAGTGCACCGGGTGGAACACTAAATGACGGCTGCGTAAAAATACCGGAGGGTGAAGCGAATGAGGGTTGTGCGAATGCGCCGGAAGGCGAAGCAAACGAGGGCTGTGCAAACGCACCGGAAGGCTGCAGCATTGGCCTCACGTTTTGCGCACGATGACTGCCGGATTCTACGCGTTCAGAGACAGCAGAATTTTCATCTGTCGCGTCAATATCTGCGCCAGCAGTATCTATTTGATGATTGATTTTCACTGAAGTCATTTTTTCAGCCATGGCACCGCTCCCAACGGTCATCATGGAACGCATTGCGAATAACACGTCAAAATATGGGTTATACCCCTGACTGTCAAGCTTGATATAGGTTTGTCAGTCCATTCTCATGTTTCAGCATGACGACCATCTGCGGATGAACGCGTACAAAATTGGGCAATATTTTCAAAATTCAGGCTATTTTTGAGATATTTTGAAATTTCACAGTCTCAATTTTTAAGCTTCACATGCCACTTTTCACATCATGGCGTCCGCTCGTGTCGACATGGGTACACGAGTCTTTGAAATATAAGGCAATTTTGGCGATTGGCAAATTTTGTCATTTATTTCTATTCTTTTTGGTTTGATAAACTTCAAGTTACAGGGCTGAGATGTAAAATACATCAAATTTTTTTGCGGAGAGGTTTTGAGCCCGTATTTCATTTGTGTTATTATTATTATTTTATCACTGCGCCCAAGCGGCTTTACCCGGAATATGAACCGGGCAGTGAGATGATACATCCTCGATATAAAATCAATTTTCTTGAGATTTGAGTGGGGGCGTTGCGGGGGCATCCCCCGCAATGGGGGTAGGCGCGTATTTGCGCAGCGAATAGCGCCGCAGGGGGCTTTGCCCCCAGCCAAATTCATTTTGAGCCATTTT
>JAGBXG010000181.1 GCA_017629415.1 Pseudomonadota bacterium
ATGTGGATGATGCTCCAACAGGACAAACCCGATGACTATGTCATTGCCACCGGCATAACCACGAGCGTGCGCGATTTCGTCACATTGGCTTTCCATGAAGCCGGCATCGACATCGAATGGCACGGCGAAGGTGTCGATGAATATGGCGTCAATACGGCAAACGGTGCCACAGTGGTCCGCGTCGATCCGCGCTATTTCCGTCCCACAGAAGTCGATTTGCTCCTCGGGGATCCCACCAAAGCCAAACACAAACTCGGGTGGGAACCTCGCGTTTCCATTGCAGAACTCGTCAAAATGATGATCGCTTCGGATATGGAACTCGCAAAACGCGACAAATTGCTCCGAGATCACCATTTTGCCATGGGCAATCATGGCCATGAATAACGGAAACCATCCACTTGATAAATCGTATCTGACCAGGCCTGCGGCGCCATGAATGAAAAGAAAACTGGCGAGAATTTTTTAGAAGGTTCTATTTTAAAAACAATGCTTTCAACCGGAATTGCGATGATTCCGGCCACGCTTGCAATGTCCCTTTTTCATATTGTGGACACCTATTTTGTTGGCAAGCTAGGGCTTGAAGCACTGGCGGCAATGGGGTTCTGCTTCCCCATTGTCAACTTCATCAGCTGTATTTATCACAGCATTTCAACGGCAGTCATGACATTGCTGTCCCATGCCCTCGGACGCAAGGACGAAGAAGACGCGGCTCGCGTGGTCTTGCACGGCATCATTTTTATGTTAATCATTGCCATCGTGCTGGGCTTTGCAGGAGCTTTGCTCTGCCGGCCGCTGTTTGGCCTTTGGGTCGAAACCCCAGAAGTCCTCGACTATGTCGTTCAGTTCATGGTCATCTGGTTTTTGGGCAACTTTTCCATATCACTTTGTATGTGTGGGCACAAACTGGTGCTCTCCCTGGGCTACGCAAAAGCTGCGGCAAACTGGATGCTTTTAGGCCTTGTGCTCAATGCCATCCTGGAACCCATCTTTATCTTCGGCTTTGGAATCATTCCGCCGCTTGAAATGTACGGTGCAGCCATTGCTACAGTCATCGCACAAAGTGTTACGCCAATCGGATGCCTGTATATCATCAATAAACGGCTCAACCTTTGGTCTAAACGTACAAATATCGGGTTACATTGGCGTGAGAATGTCACGCGTATCACGAAATATTCCATCCCGGTGCTGCTTGGAATGATCATTATGCCTGTCGCCGGATTTATCATGACTTCCATGGCACAGCATTTCGGCGATAATGTCGTCGCTGCCATGAGCTGTATTTCCAGAATCGAAACGCTGGCTTTTGTCGTTCCCATGTCTATCGGTATGGCTTTAGTACCTATGTTTGCGCAAAATTACGGCGCCAAACAATTCGAACGTATCGACAAAATCAGAAAAATGGCTCAGTCCTTTGCACTTGTTTTCCTGCTGATTGTGGCTGTGCTTTATACCATTTTTGCGCAAAATCTGATTGGCATATTCACCGATGACCCCGAAGTGCTGAGCATAGGAGCTTTTGGATTGATTGTCATTTGCTGGGGCTATGCCGCACAAGAAGTGCATCGGTTCGGGACATTTCTTTACAATGGCTGCAACCGCCCCGGGCCGAGTGCCTTTTTTAACATCATTAAGATATTCGTTTTCATGGTGCCTTTATGCGCATTGTGCCTTGTCTTTGATGATGTCAATTGGATCTTTTACGGACGATTGATTGGCGAAATACTGGCAGCCATCATGCTTGTTTATTTTTCACGACGGCTCGTCAAACGTCTGATTGCTGGAACTGAAAAATAGCTTAGTTTCTGTATGATAAAACGTTGTTCAGCGTTGACATCTAGCGATAAAACGTTTTACAAGCGCCCGCTATTATAGGCGCAATTTGCGCCATTTTATTCATGGTTACGGAGTATAAACAACATGGCGATTAAAATTCGCAAAAGAGTAGAAGCCGAAGCCCCGGCAGAAGAAAAAATTGAAGCGCTTGAACCTGAAGTATTGCCCCCGTTAGGCAAAGAAGGCGAAGACTCTCAAGCTGAAAATAATGATAATGCGAATGTCAAGCTTCCGGGTATGGAAGATAAATTCCTTCAAACCTCCAATAATGTGTTGGAAAAATTGATGGAACAGCGCCGTGCAGTAACGGCTTGCATCGTCACTGCGCTTATTCTGGCTTTTGCTTGGATTGGCATCAATTACTTTATTGAACAATCTGCCATCAACAAAAGTGCTTTCATGAATCAGGCTTTCGTCACTTATACAGCTTTAACCACTGCACAAACCGAAGAAATTGAAGCTGCTCGTCTTGAATATATGAAAAGCCAGGGCATTGCTGCTGATGCACCCGATATTTTGCGATTCTCATATTCTGTCCCCAGTGAAAAACAGCGTCATGCAGCTATTTCCAAATATCTCAAATCTGAAGTTACTGCAGTCGCTCAGGAAAACATTGGCAAAACTGCTCAGCTCATGTTGGCAGGCTCTGATGCCAAGCTTTTGGACAATGCCAATGCCGAAACCGCATACAATGCCGCTGCTACCAGCGAAATCCAAGACGTTCGTCTGTTCGCAGAACTTGGTCAGATCGAACTGTTTATCGGTGCAAAAAAATATGATCAAGCATTGACCAAACTCGATGAACTGATGGTGAATAATCCCTCATTCAGTTCCTATGCCACCCTTGAAAAAGGCCGCATCTACGAAATCCAAGGTGCCACCGACAATGCCATCAAAGCCTATGATCAGGTCATCAATACATTCGGACAACCGGCAGATCAGGATATTGCACGTGCGCGCCTGCGTTATTTAACCGCCGATTGGGCATCCCATGACAAAAAAGTTGCTCCCATTCCCTCTGCTCAAGCTGCACTCTGATGAATAAACTGACCGCTATTATTTTGTTTGCCGCCGCATGTCTGACTGGATGTGCCGGAGCCTCCAATTTCTCCGCACAAAAAGCAAGTGCCCCCAAATCCGCACAATACATGCTCGAATTGGATTGGGATTATCCGCTGACACCCGGCAAACAAAATTATCTCGGTGCCAATCCGCTTGAACTCGGGGCTGTCACCAGTGTCAATGGCTACACTTATGTGGCTTCCTCTTTGGGCAAAGTCTTGGCCATTGATGATGCCACCGCCAAACCACGTTGGACACGTTCATTCGATATGCCGGTCACAGCCGGGCCTGTCATCACCTCCAAAGGCGTGTTTATTGCACTAGGCGACGGGGCTGTCATCAAGCTCAATCCCAAAACCGGTGAAATTATCTGGCGTTATGAAGCCGGCGTCGCCGTCGAAAAATCCATTGCCGTCAAAGATAATCTCGTGGCATGCGTCAATGCCAACAACCGCGTTTTTCTCATTGATGAGGAAACTGGTTCACTTAAATGGCGAAAAGAACGACCTAAATCTCAGGAATTTTCCATGTATGGTCAGTCTGCACCACTTATCGATAATGGCATCGTTTACACAGGATTCTCTGACGGTTTTCTCGTCGCCTATGCTGCCGCCAATGGCACTGCAATCTGGTCTCGCGAACTCGCACCTAATGCCAGATTCAAAGATCTCGATGTTCACCCTGTACGCGTAGATGATAAACTTTACGTCGCAACGTCTTCAGGTGGTCTCTATGCCCTGAATATCGAAACCGGTCAAACCATCTGGCAACGCGATATCTACGGCATCAGCTCTATCCGCGCCTTCCAAGACAGCCTCTATATTTCATCTCAATCCGGCATTTTCCGCATCAAACGCGATACCGGAGACACCATCTGGCAAAATGTCATTCAAAAAGAAGCTCTGATCTCTGAAATTGCTTTAGGCAAAAATTATATCTATGCTTCTGTTCAAAAATATGGATTGGTCATCTTAGACCGAGCCGGAGGCGCTCTCCTTCATGTCATCGACATGGGGTCAGATTTCACCGCAGCTCCTGAGCTCCAACCTGGTGCACTCACTGCGTTTTCAAACCGCTCAACCATTTATAGATTTATCGTGGATGATATCCCGCTTTAACCGCTTTAAAGACGCTCTCAGTTGAGCGTCTTTTTTTATAACAAGATACAAATTGAAGCATAAGTATTCCTTAAATGATGTAAGATTCATGTTTGCATCACGTTGATATCTAATGATGATATTCTATGAGAATCGGCTTCATTCTTTCATATCCAAACAGGTAAAAAATTATGATGAAAAAGCTATTTGCAGTGCTGATGTTCATTTCCGTAGCTTTGATGGGATGTCAAAATAAGCAAAATGCTCAACCCTATATCCCTGCACCTCCATTAGAAGTGACTACCCAGTCTGTCACTGGTCCCATTAATTTACCATCTGGCGCAGAAGTCAGTGTTTTCAGTGGCTGGAAAATATTCAAATACGAAGATCATGTGGAATTTTTATCACCTGAAAATGATATGAGAGTAGGTTATTACGAGTTATCTGCAGAAAAATATTTTTCTGTAAATAATGCCATTGATGCCGCAATATATCGTTATCTCCCAAATGCCAATTTTTTATTATTAGAAGGGAAAATGCAAAAACATAAGAATGTAAAAGGATATAAAATCGTAGGACAAAAAGAATATTTTAATTTTCAAAACATGAATTTAATCATTAATGCCGTACAAAAACATGAAGATACTTGGTATGCCTTTGTTTTAGGTGGCAGCATTAATGCCTTCGAAACTCGCGCGAATGAAGCTCAAAACATATATGATTCATTCAAACGTGCCGATGAAGTCGCTAAACTCAAAGCAGATGCCGAACATATTGCATCGCTTAAACCTAGACCATTCGACGAAAAAACTGCAAATGCCATTGATACAATCGTACAAAACTATCTCGATAATCTCGGAACTCCAGGTGCAGCAATTGTCATCGTGCAAGATGGCAAAGTTGTACATTCCAAAGGTTACGGAAAACGTATCTATGGACAAGACTTGCCCGTAACAGAAAAAACACTTTTTCCTATCGGTTCTGTTAGCAAAATGTTTACCAGCTATCTAGCTGCAGAAGCTGTACATCAGGGAAAAATTAACTGGGATACGCCTATATACACTTTGCTGCCTGAATTTGTCACTGGTTCGAAAGAATATACTCAGCAAATCACTATTCAACATGCATTAAGTATGACTTCTGGATTACCAAGACGTGATTTCACATGGGGATTTAGAAATGATGATGCCGCCGGTGTCATCAAAGAAATGGCACATATTCAATCTGTTACACAACCAGGATTAAGATTTATATACTGTAATCATGGCGTTGCCAGCGCTGGATATGCCATAGCACGAACTTTTGTACCAGAAGGTTCACTCGATGAAGCTTGGAAAAAAGCCATGCAAACTATCGTTCTGGATCCCCTTGGCATGACATCTTCGACATATGATTTTGCCAAAGTACAAACCATGGAATATGCAGCGCCTACAGCACAAGATATTCAATTTCAACACATTTCTACCCCCATGTCAGTACATGAACATCTTCAAGGTTATGCGCCAGCCGGTGCGCTTTGGTCTAATGCCGAAGACCTTGGAAAATTCATGATCGCTGAACTTGCTAATCAAGATCCTGTACACGCCAAACGTTGGGAACCTGCAATCACCATTTCAGGTACAATGCAATATGGCTTCGGATTCTTTTTAGATCAACAAAACGGTATAAAAACTCGTTATCACGGCGGAGCTATCAATGGAGCAAAAGCACAAATAGCATTCTATCCTGATCAAAATTTTGCCATTGCCGTTATGGAAAACGATGGTTTGGGGGGAGTAAATAAAATTTTTGAAACGATTGCATCCGATATTATCTTTGAAGAACCCGAAAATTGGTCTATCGATAAAAACTACGATAAAAAATTACCTCAAGCTCGCGAAATACTAAAGAAAGAAGCTAATTTAAACACAAAAGATCTACAATTGACACCCGATGCAGCCTGGTTAAATTCCCTTGTAGGAAAATATCATGGCAAAGAACTTGGCGATATCGAAATTTCTATCGTGAATGGCAAAGGTGTCATGAAAACACCTTACTGGGAATCCGAATTCGGCCGTAAAAACAAATATGGAAAAGATATGCTCGTCATGCTGCAATTTCCACATCCTGGTTTAATTGCTTTTGAAGTCAAAACTAGATTTGGTAAAGTAACTAAACTTGTTCTGACTGAAGATCAGAAAATCGCTAAATATACATATGTCTTAAATAAAATATAAGACATATCCCCTAAAACACTCCCATGAGAAATTTGGCAAAACGCGGAAAATGCTTTTTTATCACCAGCCATAGAATCGTCAATAACGGCAAAACAATCAGCGGTACAAGGGCGGCTCCCCAGGGATGAAACTCAAACGGATAGGCACAAAGAATATAAAACAGGCCATGTGAAACAAAGATAAACATCATGGCCGGAGCCGTGCGAGCTATCCAGAAACCGGCTTGGGGAAATTTTTGACAAAATAATGCAGAAACGGTCAGCATCATGATGCAAATGGCAAAGTTGGACATCGGCAATGAAGTAGGCGTGTAAGACAAACTGTGATGCGCCAAAACGCGCTCCCAAATATAAGGCTGTGCCCAAATGGCCAGTGCAGTTCCGATGATGGCCAGCCTGTGCTTGAGAATGAGTTCATGCAGCTTTTGCAAGGAAAACTCTCGCAAGCAAACCCCAAGCACCATGACGCGCATCCAGTCAAAACGTAAAGTCTCATGCTGATTGGGCTCGGCAACATATGAAAAAGCCAGCATTGCAATCCAAACAAGCCATTTGTATTTAGGCAGCACTTTGATGGCTGAAAGTCCGGCAATCAGCAGCGTAAATAAAGCTAAATTGCGCAAAAACCAAAGCGGTGTGTTCCAAGCTGCGCCCCCGATGCCCAAAATATCCGGCCATGTCGGAACGACGTTCATACGCCAGACAAGGAAATAATAAATCAACGTCGTGATAGCCGTCCAAATGACCCAAGCTAGCGTAAAACTGAGACCGCGTTTGGCAATTTTTTTCGTATCTTGCGGCAAAAAGTAACCCGCAAGCAGAAAAAAAAGGCAAAGTCCGCCGCCAACCCATTCGCCGAGGCCGTCGGGCGCATAGCCGACATGCAGCCACATGATGATAAACATGGCAAAACAACGTGCCACATCTATCCAAGATTGTCTGACTGAACCACTTGAGGACATATCAAAACCTAAAAAAACGCCGTGCGTATGGAGGCCGCAGGCCGACATAGCCCGGCGGACGCGGATGTATGGCCGTTAGGCCATAATCGCGTCAAATAAAAAGTATACAAATTCGTTTTTCATCAAAAACATAAAAAAACATCAAAGAATTCATTGACAATGTAAAGCTTGAGGCATAAAAGGCGCTCTTGCATGAAGGTTCCAATGGGAGCTTCGGCAGCCGGGGTGGCGAAATGGTAGACGCAGGAGACTTAAAATCTTCTATCCCCTGTGGATGTGCGGGTTCGAGTCCCGCCTCCGGCATTAAACATGACTTAAGCCGCTTAAAAGCGGCTTTTTTTGTATCTGGTGGCTATGAAACTCGAACTGGACACGCTTAATCCCCCTCAGCTGGCAGCTGTGACGTATGACGGCCCCAACCATTGCCTTATTTTGGCCGGTGCAGGCAGCGGCAAAACTCGTGTGCTGACACATCGCATTGCCTGGCTCATCTCGCAAGGCGTGGCGCCTAAGGCGATTTTGGCCATTACGTTTACGAATAAGGCTGCCCGCGAGATGCGAGAACGCGCCCTGGCACTGATTGGCGATGAAAATGATGGCGTCCAGCTTTCGACGTTTCATGCGTTCGGCGCAAAGTTTTTAAGACAGTTTGCCACGTATGCACACTTGGAGCCCACATTCTCAATTTATGGAGAATCGGAACAGAAAACCATGCTCAAAGGGCTGATGCAAAAATTCAATATCATCGGCCCGGACCGCGAAGAACAGCTCGATGGCGAACAGAAAAAAGATAGCACTATGGTTTCGGATACGCTGGACGAAATCATGGCCTGGAAAGAACGCGGCACATCCGTCGAAACGGCCATGCATGAAGCCAGAAACAACGCGCAGCGCCAGACTGCGATGCTGTATGAGGCTTACGAACGGCAGCTGATTCAGAATAATGCCGTGGATTTTGCCGGGCTCTTGTTGTGGCCGCTCCATATCCTGCTCCATTACGAAAACGTTCGCGAACGAGTGCGCTCGCGTTATCAGCATATTTTGGTCGATGAGTTTCAGGATACTAATGGCGTGCAATTGCGGCTTCTGAAGGCACTTTGCGGTGCTCATACTCGTCTGACCGTTGTCGGCGACGATGATCAGTCCATTTATACTTGGCGCGGTGCCGATCCGACAGCCATTCTGGAGTTTGAAGATAAATTTGGTTCTTGTGATACGTTCAAATTGGAACAAAATTACCGCTCGACCCAGCCGATTTTGAATTGCGCCGGCAATCTGATCGCCCACAATCGCGAACGCACCGAAAAACGCCTCTGGACTTCGCTGGAAGGCGGCGCACCCGTGACCGTGCTGTCTTTTGAATCCGACTGGGATGAATCCAGCACCATTATCGAACGCATGACTTCGCGACGAAGTGCCCTCCGGCTGTCATGGGAGAATATCGCGGTATTGTATCGCCGAAACAGCCAGTCGGTCAGCTTCGAACGCGAATGCACACAACGCGGCATCCCCTATCAAGTCATTGGCGGAACCGGGTTTTATGAGCGCGAGGAAATCGTTGACTTGATTGCGTACCTGCGTGTCTTGGTGAATCCGGCTGACACTATGTCGTTGAGGCGTATTATCAATAAGCCCGTGCGAGGCATCGGCGAAAAATCGGCAGAAAAGATCATCGAATTGATGGAAAAAAAGGCTGAATTCGGTCTGACACCCACGCAATGTCTGCTTGGCCTGTTGGATGATATCGTAGCCGGACGTTGCAAAGTCCCGCGCGGCGGCGCAAAAGTCGTCTCGGGATGTCAGGCTCTGTTGCGTCTGTTTGAACGCGTATCAGATTGGAAAAATCGTGCGCCAAGAGATACTTTGATCGATATCATTGATGAAATCGATTTCAAAACACATCTCAAAAAAGCTGCGGCTGCCAAAAATCAGGATTTCAGTGATGTCGAAGCACGATTGAGCAGCTTGATTCAGGAACTGGAAGCTCATCAGCAAAAATCTCCCTACGATTTGCCGGGATTTTTAGAGACTTCCGCACTGATTCGCCCGGAATCCGATGATACCAAACGCGCCTTGAATTTGATGACGATTCATAGCGCCAAAGGTCTTGAATTTGAACTCGTCTACATCGTTGGCGCCGGCGAAGGCGTTTTGCCGCTCTCGCGAGGCGGCGAATGCGATGTCGAAGAAGAACGACGCCTGATGTATGTCGCCATGACACGCGCACGCCGCGAATTGACCATTTCATACGCCGAACAACGACACGAATATGGCCGCGTAATTGTGCAAGACCCCAGCCGTTTCTTTGAAGAAATGGAAACCGATGATGCATCCATCCGCAAAGAACATCTCGATGCCTCAGACCGTAAATACGGCAAAACTCCCCAGCTAACCTGGTCACGACCCAACCGCGCACAACGCAAATCTCAATCCAGCACGGGGTTCAGCGACGAAGTCGGCGGCGGTCGTGTGCGCTCATTTCGATCGCCATCGCCATTCGATGGCTTGGAACCTGGGTTTGAGATGTCAGCTGTCGATATTTTTGGCGATATCGAACCCAAATCGTCAAACTCAGACTCCAAATACCCCCATCGTCATGCAACTGGTTCCAAGCATGGTCATGATTCGGCTTCTCATACATCTTCAGCCTGCGGATCTGCGTCTGCAACTTCGAAGAATGGCAAACCGATTCAAGTCGGCACTCGCGTCAAACACGCCATTCACGGCACAGGCACAGTCACCGCTTTGGAAAAATCTGGCAACGATTTCAAAGCGACGATTGAATTTTCAAAATCCGGCAAACGTATCATCATTGCACGTTTTTTAGAGGTTTGAGGAGCTTAACGCCCATTCTGCCCCACCCTGGCCAACGCAAAGGTTTTGTGGGTAATAAACCTTATGATTCAGGAACACTTTTTGATAACGCATCTTCACAATTTGCAGTTGAAGATGCATGCTATGAGTACAACATTTTCACATATAAAGTTCTTATTATTTTACACTGATTGAGGATTTTAATCCAAAATATATTGGAATAATCTCTAGAAAATTCAAGTCTTTATCCATTCAAACTCGGGGGATGTATTTTCATGAACCATTACAGTCTTCTCCCCCCCCCTCAAAAAAAAGACTGTATCTTGAGATTCTCAGGTATTTCCTGAGTTATGAGAAACAAGGACAAACGAGTTTCTCAATTTCTGCAGCACTCAACCCCATGATGTCAGCAATATCCCCACAAGTCATGCCGCGTTGCTTGAGCCTTTTAATCGCCTCTAACTGCGAACGTTTGGCATCATCAGCCTCGCGTTTGGCATCATCAGCCTCGCGTTTGGCATCATCAGCCTCGCGTTTGGCATCATCAGCCTCGCGTTTGGCATCATCAAGTTTTTGAGTGTTGTCAGCAATCACAGCACGGAGTGATTCTTCATGGGTTTTGATAAGTCTTAACGTGTGTTCGGCTTCTTTATCTTGAGCAGCCTTATACCCTTTATCGTATTCCTGCTGGTAGCGTTCTTGAATATATTTGTTGAGATTCATATTTTCCTCCGACTCAAACTATGCTCTCAATATCCTCAATACTCACCCCCATGATGTCAGCAATATCCGCACAAGTCATTCCGCGTTGCTTGAGCCTTTTAATCGCCTCTAACTGCGAACGTTTGGCATCATCAGCCTTGCGTTTGGCATCATCAGCCTCGCGTTTGGCATCATCAGCCTCGCGTTTGGCATCATCCGCCTCGCGTTTGGCATCATCAAGCTTTTGAGTATTATCAGCTATCACTGCCTTAAGGGATGCTTCATGGTTTTTGATAAGTCTTAATGTGTGTTCGGCTTCTTTTTCTTGGGCAGCCTTATAACCTTTATTGTATTCCTGTTGGTAGCGCTCTTGAATGTATTTATTGAGATTCATATTTTCCTCCGACTCATGAGAAACTGGGGCGATTTCAAATGTAAAAAGATGGTTAATAATACGGCATGCAACATTTGAAATGTTGTCAAATCGCTGGTCAGATTCGATAAGCTGAGCAATCGTTTGGGCTTTTTCTGCATGATAACAGGCATAAATCGCACCAAGCTCTGACTGAAGTTTATCGATTTTTTCTACCGGTATGCAATGCGGATCTAAAAGATTAATGAAATAATTGGGAATGTAACGCAGCAAATGCTCATCATCAACATCAACAATTTCGTGCAAGTGTGTCGGTGCATCCCAAGGCTTTTTTCCAAAATAACACACAAGCGTTATCACACCGCGTACCTTGGTATTTTTAGGCGCACCTTGAATCATATGCTTCAACGGCGCTTGCTCTTTCCGCAATTTAGCTCGCAAGTCCGACATTTGTCGTGCATAAGTCAGTGCATCATAAAGCATGGTTCTGAGCGGCATAAGATAATGAACTTCTGTCTGATTTTCGATCCCCATTATCAAATAATGATGAGCATCATCGGACATCCAAATACAGCGTTTTAAAATATC
>JAGBXG010000182.1 GCA_017629415.1 Pseudomonadota bacterium
CAGCATTATCACTCTTATCAGCAGCTGTATTCTGCCCTCGAACATTAGAGCAAAGAATTTGGCGGATATATGCCTCCCGAAGTCCGTGCCGAATTTTTGCAGCCTTTTTTTGAACCTTATCCACCATCCGTTTCTCACGAAATCCGCGAACAACGTCAAGATATCATTCAATTAATCACTGGCGAAACACCGAACCCCTTGAGTGATCTTTCCTGCGGCGGCCTCGAACCCATTGAAAATACTGCAGATGTGCAGCGCCAAAAATATGAGGATGGCCAGATATCTCATGCCTCAAACAGCAATCTCAGTTACGATGAAACCCTGACTGCCCCCAGCGCCGGTCTCGAAACGCGAATTATTCAAAGAAGTTCAAACAGTTTCAGAACCATTAATCCGGCTCTGCGCGCCTCGATTACAGCTTCACCACTCGAAGTTTTGGCTCGTTCGAGATATCAAATATTAGATCAACTCGGCATCGGCGGTACCGGCACCGTTTATAAAGTCTTTGATACGACCTTGACAGAAGTGCTTGCTCTCAAAGTCCTTCGCCCTTATCTCGTGTCCGATTCGGCTTGGCTTCAACGTTTTAAGCGTGAACTTAAAATTGCGCGTGACTTGGAACACGCCTATATCCTGCCTGCCTATCATCTCGAACAACTCGAAGGGTTGTATTTCTTTACAATGCGGTACATTCAAGGCAAAAACTTGAGTGAACATCTGCACGAAAGCTCACTGCCCATTATGATGAGCTTGCGCATTTTGACGCAAGTGGCTGAAGCCCTTGTTGCAGCACACGATCGCGGTATTATTCATCGCGATTTGAAACCCGCCAATATCATGATCGAAGATGATACTTGGCACCCTTATCTGATGGATTTCGGTATTGCCAGCATGCTCGATACCCCTTCGGTCACCATTGCCGGCCAAGGTATCGGCACTCCCTTCTATATGGCACCGGAACAGTCACGCGGCGAAGCTATCACCCTGCAAGCCGATGTCTATTCATTCGGCGTTGTCTGCTACGAATGCTTTACGCAACGCCTGCCATTCACCGGACCAACCGCCATCGCCATATACAACGCACAAATGTCCGGCATTTTTGAACCTATCCGCGATATCAATCCCAACGTGCCATCATCTATTGCACAACTCGTGGAATCATGTCTCGCGCCGAAAGCATCCGACCGACCCAGCTCCATGCGCATCGTCCTCGACGGACTTAGCCAAATCTGATCCTATCTCACGGAGGCATTATGTCCAAACCCAGCGTCATTTGTATTGATCTTGACGGTGTACTCGTCGATCTTCATCACGGTCTTGTCCGGCTGTTCGGCGAAAATCCCGAAACTTATACCGAAAAACAATGGGCTGAAGTCGGCGAATGGGGTCTGTCTATTCCCAAAGGCGATTTTTGGGGCAAAGTGCGTTCACAAGGTATGCAATGGTGGATCAACCTCCCCAAACTGCCTTGGTGTGACGAACTTTGGGAAGCTGCACAAGCCACAGGCGCCACTTGCGTCATCCTCACAACGCCCGCGCCATTCCCAGAATCGTCATTTGGCAAATGGCAATGGGTGCAAGACAATCTGAACACGCGCAATATCCTCATCGGACAACCGAAAGAAGTCTGTGCTCAGCCAGGAACTTGGCTTATCGACGATCGCGCCGGTTACGGTCCGCGTTGGGAAAGCCGTGGTGGCAAACTGCTATCCCTCAAACGTCCCTGGAATTCTAACGGCATGCCGATTGAAGATATTTTAGCCGAACTTCGAACACACCGCGTCTGAAATATCACGTTGAACTTTCATCCCCCGGCTGTTTCATTAAACATCCGGGAGGACACGGTGTACACAAAATCGCAAATCACCGACGAGGTGTTAAGCTCACCCAAAGCAGAATGAGCTACAGGGTCCCATTCCGCCCCCAAGACGTCAGCAACCAGTACCCGTCCAACCCACGAAAATCGCCCCAAAATTGCAGGATTCCAAAGGAGCTCAGCTCTTTTGGTGGGGTCCGGGGCAAAGCCCCTTTTTGCTCGCCCTTTGGCGCGCTTTCTTCGTCAGCTTCGTCATTTCAGTCGGTCACGTGCGCTAGCACGCTCCCTCCTTTCATTCCTTGCTTCCTCGAAATCACATCCAAATGGCGGCAAAAAA
>JAGBXG010000183.1 GCA_017629415.1 Pseudomonadota bacterium
AGGATATGTTGCTGCAGGTTTTTGAACATTGTTTTGAGCGTATGCCGTTTGTGCATGCGGCTGCGTGACTGGCGTTGGATTAGGCCGTGCAGCTGGATTGTGTATAGAACTGGGATTTGCTGAACTGCTTCGGATTGTCGAAGAAACTTGTCCTGATTGTGCAATATGATCCTGGGTGAAAGTTCTTGCACGGTCGGCATTTGTCATGGATGGGCGAACAACGGCATCTGTGGTAGGGGAAGCATTGGTTTGCGGTTTGTTGGATATAATCGAAGGCCGTCTGTTTCTGAGTTGAGACTGTGTTACAAAGTTAGATTGGGGCTGTGCGCTTGAGGGTTGGAGAGCCTGATTCTGGGCATATTGCTGCGGGTATGCGGCCTGAGTTTGCGCATATTGCTGCGGGTATGCAGGCTGAGTTTGCGTTGTTTGTGCGGCTTGCGGCACAGGTTGTTGTGCAGCAGGCTTAGGAGCCAGACCCAAGCTGGCGAGGAATGCTTGAGCTTCATCGGCGACGGCTTGAGCTTGTTGGCTTTTGGGCGCATCATTATCTTTTTGAGCTTTTTGCTGCTGCCGGGCTTCCTGGCGTGCTTTTTTAGCTTCTTCTTTTCTTTGTTCTTCGGCTTGCTGTCTTTTTGCTTTATCCAGATGTCTTTTGTATGTGCCGTCTTCAATTTCCCTCAAAATACGGTTCCAGTACGTAGAATAGCTGGTAAATTTTTGAATATTGGACTGTATTTTGAATTTGATAGCGGTGTTATTAGTAAAAGCCTGTTCCAATTCGCGCATGATTCTGGCGACATCCATACGCATATTGGTAGGCGGCTGTTTTTCGACGCCGATAAAATATTGTTCGTATCTGACGCGCAGATTTTCTAATTTTGCGGCAAACTCCTCAATTTTGGCTTCTAATTGTTCGTTGCTTAGTGCCCGACCTTTTTCTGTATATTTTGCCATAGGAGATCTCCGTAATGCGTAGATGAAGGACAGCCATTGTCATAAAACAGCTTATGACACCAGATCATTTAGCATACGCGATTTAGAGGTGATTTCAAAAATAGAAATTGAACGAAGCTGAAAATATATCGTTGGAGGTGACATCGAAATGATGCTGATATCCGACGTCGAGTCCGAACATACCGTCGTTATGTCGATATCCCAGGCCTGCAGCGAGGACGTGGTGATCGTCGCTTTCGTATCTGTAACCGATTCGGAGGGGGATAAATTTCTTGAGAACGTATTCGACACCGACGCCGTAGGAGCCGGTGGCAGCGATGTCATCGGCGCTGATATTAAAGGAACCGTCGAACATGACATTTAAGCCGAGTTCTATGCTTCCTGCCATGATTCCGAAACCGATCATTCTTGGCATATATGCGGCATAGTCGCCGACGATAAGATTTTGCGCCACGAATGAGATGGCGAGCCAGCTGAGAGGACGAACGGTGACACCGGCATCCATGCTGAACTGTGAGAGGATTTTATTGTCATTATATTTGATATAAGAATAAAGTCCTGTGACACCAATGCTGATGAGGTTATCTGCGAGTGGTACGGCCAGGCCGAGTCGGACATCGATGGTATGTTGTGCTTTGCTTAGGGGCGAACCGTATTGGTAGAAGAAGCCGAGTGCAGCGCCGACATATTGATTGCTTTTCATATCGACGAGGTTTGCCATGACGCCGTGGCCTTCGACATCATTTTCATACAGATATGAGGCTTCTACGGAGTACATGGCAGCCGAAGTGATATTGGCAGGGTTATGCCAGACGGCAGTGGTACCAGCGGCAGATGCGACCATTGCATTTGCGAGTCCGTAGCCACGTGGGGTGGTCAGGATTTCACGCGCGGTAAGCATGTCGCCTTCAGGTTGTGGAACGTCTTGAGCGTGGGCAACCAAAGGTATAGAGGCGATGCTTGCAGATAAAGCGATTGTTGATATGAAACGTGAGGAAAAGCGCATGTTCACTCCTTGAATTTGCGGAAAACAGCGCCATGATTCATGGCGCTATTCCTCTTGCTTATATCTATATTTAGACTTCGTTCAAAATTTAGAGTTTATAATTGTACGGCTTTAGAACAGATCAATTTGAGGTCCTGCAAGCCATTTTTGGCATTTCCTTCGATGCCGGTCACGACATATCCGGTGGGGCATTCGAGTTTGAAGGTATTGCCGTCGGTATTTTTTGTGGACTTTGTTTTTACGATTTTCGGGTTATTTGCGACGAGTTGTTTTTGGGTATCTACTTCTTGTCGCATGAGTTCTTTTCCGTCGAGGTAGACGGCGACATAGAGTTTGTCATTTTTGGTTTTAAGTTTGCCATCCTGACCGAGTGAAACCGCGTAATTGCCGTCGACAACAGCGATGAAATGTTTTTCGGTGGCGATAGCTTTTTTAGATTTGCTGTCAGTATAGAGGCGGAACTCGAGTGGCAGAACGCCTGAAATGGGAGCCGCATTTTGATCGACGAGTTCGCCTGTGAAGTCAACGATGGTTTGCGTTGCTTCTTGAGCCTGTGCCAATGCAGGCACGAACAAGCTGATAAGAAGTATAAATATAGCTAAGCGTTTCATGAGCTGATGGTTTAGTTCAGAGTTTTTTCTTTATCTGTAATCAGCTTATTCAGCTGTTTAACATCTTTAGAAGTGTCGGGAAGTGTTCTGAGTTTATCGAGCAATTCGCGTGCATCTGAGATATTGTTATCGTTAACAGACTTGCGAATATTAGATTTGAGTACGGATTTAAAGTTGTCGTTGACGCCATTAATGGATGAAAGGGCGAGTAATTTATTGACACTGCCGTCTGGAACATCGTTAAGATATCGCAGATCTTGTTCAAATTCGTCGACAGGAATATCTTTTTTCTTAACTCGAATTTTGATGATTTCCTTATTGATATCTTCTTCTTTGGTGATCAATTTTCTGTAGAAATTGAACAATTCCCGATCTTTGATGATTGTTTCATCGGGATCGCGTTCGATAGCAGAGTTGAATTTCTCGAGGGCAGTGGAGAAATGCAAGTTGCTGTAAGCGGAAACACCGGCTTCCACGTCTTCGTTGATGAGTTTAATGATTTCTTGTCTTTCAGCGATTTGTCTTTTATCGGAGTTGTTTTGGATGACCGTGACAACCAGCCAGGCTAAAGAGCAGAAGCAGAGGATGATTAACCCAATAAGTACGAAGTTTGCCCAAGGTGGCGTTGTATTCACATTGCGCAAAGCGTTGGCCCCATAGCCCATCATATAGGGACTTGTCATGGGGGATGCGCCGGGCCATGCCGGTGCGGCAATACCGCCGCCCTGACGTTGCAGCATGGATTCCATTTGCGGTGCCTGGGGTGCTGGTATTTGAGGTGCGCTGCTGGCAGATGGGGCAGACATATTGGCGGCAGAAGGTGTACCGCCTGGTTTTTTCTGCTGGTTGGGGTGATATTCGATTTTGGGTTCACCGCGCCACAGCACATCGGGATCGCCGCCGGACTGTTCAAATCGGAATTTGATGCTGCCGACTTCGATGATATCCCCATCTCTGAGTTGTCCAACGCGAATGCGATAACCATTGAGGACGGTGCCGTTTCCGCTTGAAAGGTCTCGCACGCGGAAACCTTCCGGGAACTTATCGATTTCGACGTGTTCGCGGCTCATGGAGATATCAGAAATGGCGATATCATTTTTCGGTGCGCGGCCGATTCTTGTTTTGTCGCGTACAAGAATGTATTCGCGTTGCGGGGCTTTGCCGGATTCGACGATGAGTTTACCGCTGAGCGGATCAAAGTCCATCGCA
>JAGBXG010000184.1 GCA_017629415.1 Pseudomonadota bacterium
GAATAAAAAATATTTTGATGCAAGGTATGGATGCCTATTTAGGTTCTTATAAAGATGGCATTTTGAAAAAACTGGCCAAGGACATCGACGATAAAAATGCCGAATATTTGAATCGTTTGAAGACTAAGCTGGATGCCAAAGAAGCCAATTGGGTTTGGCAGCAGGAAATGATCGATGAAAAGATCGATGAAGTGATTTGTGAATATGAAATCATGGTCAACAGCAGATTTTATGTTTCGGTCAATGCCAAATTTAAGGATCTCTTGGAAGAATGGCGGCGTAAATGCCAGGATCTGAAACACGCTTGCGATGCCGTCAAACCGCATCTGAGCCCTGAAATGGCGCAGTTTGCAGACGTTCTGAAGGCGATTTATGCCAGCGGTTCCTTGACAAGAGAAGATTGTACGATCATGCGCGATGTACTGGACTCGCATCGCTCTGAAGTCACGCGATTTTTTGATATCCACGAACAATATAAATTGTTCAAATTGATATTTGCCAATGATTTGGCAGATCTCGACGACGACGAAAAACAAAAAATATATGATGAACAATGTGATTCACATGTTTGGAATCATGATTTGTCCAGTTTTATGGAAAATACACGTCGTAAAATTGCTCAATATATCAATGAATCCGCGCGCGGCCGTTTGCTCGATTTGTGGAAAGCTAAAACAGGGTCAGACAATCCTAAAAAATGGTCTGAACGTTATATGATGCCGATTTTGTGTATGTTTGAAGGCCTAGAACAGCGTGAAGCTGAAGAAATGTTCGAGATTATAAACTGCGGAACAACAGACAATGATAAAGTACATATGGCCATGCGTTATCTCGAAGATGCCGATTTCTATACACGCCTTGCGGATCAAAATGCACGTGATGAAGCTTTTAAACGCGTGATTATTGGCGAATTTGATGCCCTGTGTGATGACATGGATGACGTCCGTGACCGTTTGGAGTCGACCGCAGAATCTCCGTATTCTTGGTACAACTCGCCACGCGTCCGAAATGAAATGAAATTCTTTGCCCAAGAAAAATATGACTCCTCGGGTTGTGATATCGCCATTGAAAAGATCGAAAACATGGATCCGGAAGAAGCCAAGCAATATCTCAAAACATTGATTCGCGACAATATGAACGTCGGAATGGAAATTATCCGAAAACATAAGGGGTAAATCCAATGAACCGCTGTGATTGTATCGAAAAAATCAGCCAATATTTGGGGCAGGATTCATGTCATGGGCGCAGCTTGATTGTCAATGTCCAGCATGTCGATGACTTGAGCGAAATCAAAACGCATTTTTGTGCGACACAGGTCCATATTTTGCCTGTGTCATCACTCTGTCGTGAAGATTTTTTGCCTCAACTTGAGGATGTGACGGAACATTTGAAAAAGTCATCCGGTCCTGTGCTGTTGACAGAATTAACGACATTCTGGCGGTTTCATGGGCACGACGCATTGCACGACATATTGATGTGTATGCTCCGTTTGAGCGCTAAGCATCCGCTTGTCGTGCTGGCCTATCAATGTGAAGACATTTTAAAAGAGATTGCGCAGCAATACCTGAATCTTCGCGATCAAATATGCTGGATTGAAAACCGAAAGACGCGTCTGCCAACCCTTGTGTTTGTGCATGCGGCTATCGGCGACGCCGGTGTACTTGAAAAAACGGTATCAGGGATTCATCGCGTAGCTTCAGAGCTTGAAAACTGGGTCGTTTCATGTGCGCCAGGAGAATCTGCTTTATGCGTCGATGGCGGAAAACTTCACGTTATTTCGAGATGGCGGCGTCAGGATCTGCAAGAATCATTATATGTCCATGAATGGATGGATAATGTACTGGAATTTATGCGCCGAATCGATCCGCAAATGGCTCAGTTGAAGGATGAAGATGGCACATCGGAACAATGGCAATGGCTTTTCAAGGGCATGAGCCAAAAACAATCCCTGCGCGCTCTGGTAGGGGATTTGCTCGGGTGCAAACCTGAAAATCTCGATGCCGGACTTGGGCAATATATGCGCTGGAATGACTATGAAAAATGGCTCTACTATTTGGCATGCCGACTATGGTCGCCTCAGAATGCCTACATGAAAAAGGCTCTGAAAACCTGTGTGCGCAGTGAAAAATTATTAGAATGTCTCTATCGTCATTTGGCAAATATCACAGATATTAAAAACCATCTGATAGATGATGAACAATATGATGATGATATTTTCTGGGAAAACTTTTGGAAAATATATCATGACAGACGTTCTTGTCTCCAGAGCATCGGCTCTGAATGCCGCCAGGAAGCCATGGATTATTGCGTCTGGCTTAAGTGCAGCAAAGAAAAACATGCGCTCTATTATCTTACCGATTTGACCGATTCAGAACGGCAGACCATGCTTGAATATTTGGAAAAAAATCCAAGTTTTGCCAATCGTTCGGTGCATGAAAAGGTTTTGGAAACGGTATGTCCGCGCCTGAGTCATTATCTGCGTTCTTGTAAATTAGATTCGGATGAGGTCGAACCTGAAATATTGAAACAGACAAAATTATATTTTGAACAATATAAATATGATAAACTTGTCAATCATATTGAAGACTCTTTTGCCGAACTTGCACGCCAGGAATCTATCCATCGTTCCTATAATTCATACCCCAAACGCGATGCGGCGATTGAAAAAATATGCCGCTATCCTCATAAAACTGAAGTTTGGTTTGTCGATGCGCTTGGGGTGGAGTTTTTGAATTATATTTCAGAAAAGTGCAAAAGTTTAAAACTTTCTATCAAATCAACCCTGCATCGTTCGAATTTACCGACATTGACAAAGATGAACTACACGCGAGCTCTTCGCGAGCAATTTGAGCATGCCGGCATCAAAGTGATCGATGTCAAAGATATCGATGAACTCAAACATGAGGAGCTTAAAGACGATGAATATACGCGCACTCAGTTGCCGCTTCATCTGTTTCGTGAGTTAGAAAGTCTCGATAAACTCCTTGATCGGATCAGTCAGAATCTGCGCTATGGTTCATCTTCGCGGGCAATTATTATTCCCGATCATGGGGCGTCGCGTTTGGCCGTTTTGGCGTCGCAAGCGGAAGTGGTGGATGCTGGATCGCCTGGTGAGCACAGCGGTCGGCTGTGTCCTTGGGTCGATGGCATGGAAAATCTTCCGGATGCCGTGCGTTCCGACGATGAGCAATATTATGTCATGGCAGGGTATCGCCGGTTCAAAGGCGGCCGCAAAGCCGTTGTCGAAGTGCATGGCGGCGCAACGCTTGAAGAGGTGCTCGTTCCAATCATTACCGTGACGAATCCCAACGCTGCCGTGGAAATTATCGTCAATACGCCTGAAATCAAGGTCGATTATCAAACCGCAGCCGTTCTAAAATTCCATGCCGTCAAACAGCTTTCCGTTCATGTCATGATCAAGTTAGAAGGCCGAACTTATAAAGCCAAAACATCTGATGGCAAGCAGTTTGAAGTGCATACAGACATTCGGCGCGCGTCTGAATATACATTTGATGTCTATGAAGGTGACAAACTCGTTGCAAATGGGCTGCGTTTCAAGACGGTCAGCCGGGGCATGCAGTGCAATGACGAAGATTTTTTCTAATTTTTTCATGAAGGGGGCTCAGCCCCCTGCGGCGCTATTGGCTTCGCCAATACGCGCCTACCCCCAGCGGCGCTATTGGCTTCGCCAATACGCGCCTATGCTCAATCCTGCGCTTTCGCCCCAAAACGTCAGTAATCAGTACCCGTTTAACCCACGAAAAACGCCCAAAGATTGCAGGATTCCAAAGGAGCTCAGCTTCTTTGGCAGGTTCCGGGGCAAAGCCCCTTTTTGCTCGCCCTTTGGCGCGCTTTCTTCGTCAGCTTCGTCATTTCAGTCGGTCACGTGCGCTAGCACGCTCCCTCCTTTCATTCCTTGCTTCCTCGAAATCACATCCAAATGGCGGCAAAAAA
>JAGBXG010000185.1 GCA_017629415.1 Pseudomonadota bacterium
ACGCCGCGCCCAATAGCGCCGAAGGGGGCAGCCGCCCCCTCAAAATGACGAACCCTCACGAGTAAAAAGCACTAAACCTCAAGGATATAGCGCAAAATATCCTTAACACGGTTCACATCCGGATCCTTGATAAGGAAGAAAAATTCGCCCATGGCATCGGCATAAGCACCGGGAACCGGCTCCGCCATGATCATGCAATCGCTGAAACGATGCAGAATGTCTTCTGTGCTGTGTTTGTGATTCACATTGACACGGCGGCCTGCAAAACCAATGCTGTATTTGAGCTTGGCATTTTCAAACGGGTGGCAGTCATGGAAAGATGCTGCCCAAACTTCATAAAGATCGATGTCCGCAGAGTAGTTCATCATGTCGATGGTGTACAATCCAGGCGGACGTACGTTGATTTCAAGGAAGCAATATTTGCCCGGTGCTGTGCGGAACCATTCGATATGGAAAAATCTCTCGCGTACACCAAAGGCTTCTACACAACGATGACCTAAATCGACTAAAACCGGATCGATTTCAGTCACATTGAAATAATAAAGCGAAAGGGCTTCATTGACGCTTTCCATCACGCCGGCATTGTATTCGTGCGATGTCTGGAATGTAATACGGCCATTGCGGTCCACGAAACCATCAAATGTGACAATATCCCCACGAATATACTGCTCACAGATATATCTGCCATGAATGTAACTAAAGCAATTGTCGATGTCTTCATTGCTGTTAAGTGCATATGTGGCTGAAGCACCAACGCCAACAACAGGCTTGATAACGAGCGGAAAACCGACTTCTTGAGCAAATTTGCGAAGCTGTTCGGCGTTTTCCACTTCCATACCTTTGGCAACCGGCAAACCTGCTGACATGGCTACGGATTTCATGCCAAGCTTGCTGCGGTTAATGTCCGTCTGCGCAGGCTTCTGACCAAAAATATTGAAATCTTCACGAAGACGTGACTCAATGCCAAGCCAAAATTCGTTCTGCGAATCAATGCGATCTATTTTGCCATATTTGGACGTCAAATAACCGACAGCACGAACCATGGCGTCGTAATTCGTCATGTCCGGCACATATACATATTCATCCAATGTGTTGCGAAGATCGTCTGGAATCCATGGATTATCGCCAATTCCTAAAGCGGTATCGCCATACTTTTTCAACGCGCGCGCATAATTGATATGGTTCGGCGGAAAATGCGGTGACAAAATAATGACATTCATAACTGTTTCCTTTTGTCTGATTTTAACGATGAAATCGTAAAAAATTCAGTCTTAGTGCAAAAATATGAAACATTATGCATGTTTTTGCACTTTTAATGTGAGTTTTTAAATTTTCATTTTGCTGTTTGTAAAAAAACAAACACATGTGGGAGTATAACACACAATTGCCCTCCCTGCGGCAAAAATCGAAACCGCACAACAAAATCATAACAAATCGCAACACAATGTTGCGGCTCAAGAAATCCCAATCTTGTCTTCCCTGCATTTAAAATATACTCATCATAGACTTGATGTGTTTTGCGGGAGGACGGATACTGATACTGACGTTTGAAGCTCCTTTTTTTGCTCGACAGAATGGCGTCATTTCTTCGTCAACTGCGTTCTTCAGCTCTGTCACGAGTGCTGGCTCACTCCTTCGCTTCGCGCGAAATAGTATTCATTCTGCGGCAAAAGACACAATATATATTATTTTGTGTCTTTAAAATAGATTTGCATGATTATGTTATAAAATATACAACAAATACACAAAATGATGTGTTCTGTGATGACTAAATTCTATACTTTTATCCATTGAGCCATTGGTTTTCTATCTCCTTCAGGAATTTCAAAGAAATCAAAGGCTTCATCTAACGTACATCCTGTTTTTTGGATATATTTTTGAAGGTTCATGGCTTGACTTTGTAAGCGCATGGCATGAACGGCATATTGCGATTCTTGTTGTTTCGCAACAAATTGTTTATTCATTTCTTCATTTACAAGCGTTAAAACGCCAGCAGCATCATTTTGAGGAACCTCAAAAAGTTCCATGGCTTCATTTACAGAGCATTCATGTTTTAAAATGTGCTTGTATATGATTTTGGCATACGTCTGAAATCTGCCCTCTTCTCTGCCTTTTTCTAAGCCTTCTTCTCTGCCTTCTTCATAAATATAATCATATAGAGCACCCATCTTCTTGCCTCCTTTTTCTTCGAAGCCTTTAAGTTCTTTCAATCTGTCTGCAAACGGCTTAGACCTCATTTCATGTGGTAATTTGCATTGAAAATCATGCATGATTTTGCCAAGCGGCGTATCATTCATGATTTCGCCGTTAACATAGATAAATATCGTGCGATCGTCAAAATCGTTCTGCGTTTCGCTGACCCTGCGAGAGATTGTATACACGGGCAAACCACCGCCCAAGACATCGGTTTTGGTGATAAAAATGATATAAACTGTTGGCAAATCCTCAAAACTTTGTCCTTTATTCAATAAGTGTACATCCAATAGACTTGCATGAAATCTCGCTCGTACGGGAGCTGCGCCTTGCGGCAGCTGTTGGACTTCGATATTGACCGTTCTTCCGTGTGCATCGTTGGCCAATATATCGAGTTTTAAACTGCGTCCCATGACATTGTATAACGCCTGCTGTGCCGTGACTTGTGTTACCTTGAATTCGCATTCAGGGCAAATGGCATCCAACAATATTTGCGTCAGCTCGCATTGGTTATGAAAAGCCAAAGTCATCAGCTCGTCGTCAAACAGCGTCAGATTGCAAATCTTTTCTCTCAAGACTGAGACATCCATTGCACTTCTCCTCTGCAATTGGAACCTTGTTTGGTTCACTTATAAAGTGGGGCAATTTTTTGAAAAAAGTGCAGATTTTTCCAAAGATTTGCTTTTTTTTGAAAAATCTTGAGTTTGCATGACAGGCACAGCGCATCTATCCATGCAAATTAGCCGCAGGCTTGTGCAAACCGCGTATTACAGACAGCAGCCAACGCGGCGGCGTATGGCGTAAGCCATAGCCGCCGCAGGTGGCGCGTATGGTCTGTAGGACCATAGCGCCGAGTCAAAGAACAAAAAAAAGGCGCGTATGACTTTTGTCATAGCGCCTTTGGGTGTGAGCCTGGCGGGCTCACGCCATGAAAAGAGGGGGATTAGGCCTGGCCAGCGGAACCGAGGACGGCGTTGCATTTGTGGATGTAGAGTTTTTTGAGTTCGTCGCGGGCGGGACCGAGGTATTTGCGCGGATCGAATTCATCGGGGTGATCAACGAGGACTTTGCGGATGGCAGCGGTCATTGCGAGACGGCCGTCGGAGTCGATGTTGATCTTGCAAACGGCGCTCTTGGCGGCTTCGCGGAGCTGATCTTCGCCGATGCCGATAGCGTCTTTAAGTTTGCCGCCGTTTTCGTTGATGATTTTGACGAGGTCTTGGGGGACGGAGCTGGAGCCGTGGAGAACGATGGGGAAGCCGGGGATTTGTTTTTCGATTTCGGCGAGGATGTCGAGGCGGATTTTGGGATCGGTGCCGGGTTTGAATTTGTAGGCGCCGTGGCTGGTGCCGATGGAAATGGCGAGCGAGTCGACGCCGGTGCGGCTGACGAAATCGACGACTTCTTCAGGGCGTGTGTAGGTGTGTTCTTCGGCTTTGACGTCGTCTTCGACACCGGCGAGCACGCCGAGTTCGCCTTCGACGGTGACATCGTGGGCGTGGGCATATTCGACGACTTTTTTGGTCAGGGCGACGTTTTCTTCATAGGGAAGGTGTGAGCCGTCGATCATGACGCTGGAGAAACCGCAATCGATGCAGTCTTTGCAAAGTTCGAAGGAGTTGCCGTGGTCGAGGTGAAGGACGATGGGGATTTCGCAGCCGAGTTCTTTGGCGTATGCGACAGCGCCCTGTGCCATGTAGCGGAGGAGGGTCTGGTTGGCATACTTGCGAGCACCCGAGGAGACCTGGAGGATAACGGGGGATTTGGCTTCGACGCAAGCTTGGATAATGGCTTGCATTTGTTCCATATTATTGAAGTTGAACGCGGGAATGGCATAACCGCCTTTGACGGCTTTGGCAAACATATCGCGAGTATTGACGAGTCCGAGTTCTTTGTAGCTGATCATGAAATGTCTCCTGTTGAGGCGTTAAAGGGACAAATACGGCCAGGTTAATGGCCTGAAATATGATTTAAAAAATTTCGTGCATTTGCATGAAATTGCGCTTGTTTTTTAAGCGCGTCATCAGTTTACACCTTTATGCGAATTTAATCGCTAAATTTTTCCTTAATCTTGTCAAAGAAGGATTTTTGCGGGACGAATTCGACGTCCTGTGATTTGGCGAAGTCTTCGATAAGTTCGCGTTCAGATTTACTGAGATTTTTGGGGATATCGACGCGGAGTACGACGATGAAATCGCCTTTGCCTTTGCCATCGCCGAGTTTGGGGACGCCGTAACCTTTGATGGTGACTTCGTCGCCGGGCTGTGTACCGGGTTCGACGGTGATACGCTGTGTGCCGTCGAGGGTTTCGATATCGAGTTCGCAGCCCAGGAGAGCCTGTGCAACATGAATATGTCTTTCGGTGTAGAGATTAATCCCGTCGCGTTCGATTTCTTTATGGTCTTTGACGGAGATGAAGACGTAGAGGTCGCCGGCGGGTCCACCTTGTGTCCCGGCTTCGCCTTCGCCGCGCAGTCTGAGGCGTGAGCCGTTATCGACGCCGGCAGGGATTTTGACAGACACGGTACGTTTTTTGTTTTCGAGACCGGAGCCGTGGCAGCATTCGCAAGGTTTTTCGATTTTTTCACCTTGGCCACGACAATCTGGGCATGTGGTTTGAACCATGAACATCATTTGGCGCATCTGCACCTGTCCACGGCCGCCGCAAGTGGCGCATTTGACTTTTTTGGAGCCTTTGGCGGCGCCGCTTCCGTCGCATTCAGCACATTTTTCTGCGCGCGTAATGCTGATATCTTTGGTCGTGCCATGAACGGCTTCATCGAGCGTGATTTCGAGGTCGTAGCGGAGATGATCGCCTTGTGACGGACCGCTGGAGCGTCCGCCTCCGCCAAAGAAGCTGCCGAAAAGATCGCCAAAGCCGCCCAAATTGCTGAAAATATCATTCATATTGGGGCCGCTGTAACCCGAACCGCGCAAGCCTTCTTCACCGTATTGGTCATAGATACGGCGTTTTTCAGGATCGCTTAAGACTTCGTAAGCTTCGGAACATTCTTTAAACTTAGCTTCGGCATCGGCATCGCCCTGATTGTGATCCGGGTGATATTGCATCGCGAGTTTGCGGTAAGCCTTCTTTATCTCTTTTTCGTCAGCCTCACGGGAGACGCCCAATGTTGCATAATAATCTTTAGCCATTTTTCTCTTCTCAATCGGAAACAGGGCAAAAACATCAACGCCCAAAACGGTCGGCATGGATAAACACAGATTTCCATGCGTCAACTTTATTTATTCCGAACCACGGTTTTGTGGGGCTTTGCCCCGGATACTATTGGAACTCAGTCTCAAACCTCGCCAAGGCCCCTTTGGAATCTCGCAATGATGGGCGTTCTTTATGGGTTAGCCAGGTGCTGGTTGCCGATGTTTTGGGGTCGAAATGGGGTACTCAATAGACGATATCAGGGGTACTCAATAGACGGTATCAAGATATGAATCAAATTATGCTTACGGGAATGGCATACAATGTGATTTGACTTCAAAGTGATCTGTACGAAGGGTACGAATACTGTCTTTGAGCGGGAAATCGAGTGTGAATTGTTCTTCGTCGTCTGTCAGCCATTCGTCGCGGTAGGGAGAATAGGTGGTATGATACATTTTATTGTCGGCAAACCGGATGAGGCGGATATATCCTTCGGCGCCGGCACCGTCCGGAAGGGCATGATAGTTAGAATGATCGACGACGATTTGATGTATTTTTCTGCCATCTGCGAGTGTATCGGTGACATGAAAGCGTTTGGAGACATGACCGGATAAGACGATTTCAACGTTTTCGTGAGGGACGATATTGTTTCGGTGATACCGTTGTGCTTGTGGGCTTCTTGTGCCATTTGAGAAGTAGGCATGTGTAGAAAAAACGGCGATACGATGGGGATATTTAGCCAAAACTTCGTTAATCCATTCGTATGGGTAGACATCGTATCCGACGTTTACAAAGATGAAGTCACGTTCAGCGATGGTGACGAGAACATAATGTGAGTGATAGCCTTCAGGTCCGGCCACAAACCATGAAAAGTCCTGGAATCGTTCCGGTGAGAATGTTTGATCAAACAGAGGGCGAATATGAAATTCGCCGGCATTAAGTTTTAAATAGATGTCGTGATTTCCCGGTGTAATACCGTAGGGTACGCCGGGATCTTCAAGGATTCTGTGGGCTTCATCGGCAATGGCAAACTCTTGTTCAAACCATTTTTCGCCATTTGAGCAGTTCACGACGTCGCCGGCATGGTGCATGTATGCAATTTTACCGTCGAGATATTGATTTTTTACCCATGTTGTGACGTGATTATAAATACCATTGGAATGTCCATCGATATAAAAAGTAGAACTTGTATAATTTTGGGTATCGCCAGTAAAAGCAAAGGTATCGGCGCCATTTGCGTTTAATTCCGGGGCAGCTAAGATAGAAACTTTGCCATTTTGTATATAATCGGCGGTGTTCAGTGTGATTTGTAAAGAAACGCCATTGTCATTTTGCTGCATGGTGGAAATCAGGCTTATCCACTTGTTTTTTTCGGGGTGCCAGGCATATAAAGCAATGCGTTCGCCTGTGAGTGTTGTGCCGTGATAATCGACAGCAATCATGGGGGTATTGCCCACTTCGACTGAAAAGAGATGATAGGGCAGGGCATTGACGGCTTGCGTTTCCTGTTTCCATTCAAATGTCGTTTCCCCGTCATACGTGTGCTGTGTGAGCATCAAATCCGATGTGATATTTTGATAGGCCGTCACGTTTAAAAGCTCGTCGCTGGTTGGACAGATGCATGTTCCCATTTCGCAGATGGCGCCAAAAGATGTGCAATCGGCACATGTTTCTCCACAGGTTTGATGGGTATCTCCCGAGCTGCATGGTTCTGGCGGCATGCTTGGGCAATGGCAGTTATCCATCAGATTTGAACGTGTAAAGATCCGGTTTTGAGCCAAGTCGGTATGGCAATTGTCGCAGATGTTAATTTTGCACAGAATACCGGGTTCTGTACAAGTATAGCCGTATTCGGTCAAGCAATCCGAGGTACATCCGTCGCCGGTATTCACATTTCCGTCATCGCAGGATTCGTGGGCTTCGAGCAAGCCGTTACCGCATATCGGCGCGGGTGGATTTTGTCCTGACTGTTCGTTGTGCTCAGGCGTTTCAGGGTCTTCGCAATTTGTGATCCATAACGCCATCAAGGCGCATATCCATAGGTAGTTTTTCATGAAATTTCCGCGATGTGGGTGATGGATAATAAATTTAACCAGCGTATGTTGGAATCATTTGATGTTTTTTTGGGGGGCAAGCCCCCTGCGGTGCTTTTTGCGCGGCGTATTGAGCATTGCGAAATAGCCGCGCAGCG
>JAGBXG010000186.1 GCA_017629415.1 Pseudomonadota bacterium
CCCCCCGGTGTGGAGTTCCACAAAAAGGCCAAGAAAAAAGCCCAAACATCATAAAAATGTGTTAAACCGCCGCCGATTTTTGGCTTTTATAAAGGAGGTAAAGCCATGGAAATCTCTGATATTGCTGCCAAATTGGCGGACTTGCGAGCTCGTTATGAAGAGCTCCGGAGGTATCTTTGACCTCGACCATGCCAAGGAAGAAGTCGAGCGTTTAGATGCCGAATCCCAGGAACCAGGATTTTGGGATGATACAGAAAAAGCTCAAGCGCTTATGCGTGAAAAGGGCAATTTCCAGAGTATCGTGGAAACATTGGAAGCAGAAGCACGTCGTTTGGATGATGCCGAAGTGTTGTTAGACATGGCACGGGAAGAAGGCGACCCCGATTTGGCGCAAGAAGCGGTTCCCGAGCTTGAAGAGGCTGAAAAAGGCATTGAGCGTCTCGAAATGCGTCGGATGCTCAGCGGTCCTAATGACAAAGGCAATGCCATTGTGTCGATTAATCCCGGTGCAGGCGGCACAGAAAGCATGGACTGGGCAAGCATGATTTTCCGCATGATGTTGCGTTACTGTGAGCGTAAAAAATTTGCGGTACAAATCGTGGACTCGCAGCCGGGCGATGAAGCTGGATTAAAGAGTGCAACATTTGAAGTCAGCGGGGATTATGCTTTTGGTTTGCTCAAGGCCGAAAGCGGCGTACACCGTTTGGTCCGCATTTCGCCGTTCGATTCCAACGCGCGTCGTCATACGTCATTTGCGAGCGTTTTTGTTTATCCTGTCATTGATGATTCGATTCATATTGAAATCAATGAAGCAGATATTCGCGTTGATACTTACCGCGCCAGCGGTGCCGGAGGCCAGCACGTCAACAAAACATCCTCGGCTATTCGCATGACGCATATTCCGACAGGCATTGTAGTCACGTGTCAAAACGAGCGTTCGCAGCACAGCAACCGCGATATGGCGATGAAAATCCTGCGTTCCAGATTATATGATCGCCAGCTCCGCGAGCAGGAAGCCAAACTCGATGCTATCAACGCTGCCAAGCGCGCGATCGATTTCGGCAGTCAAATCCGAAGCTATGTGCTTCATCCGTATCAGATGGTCAAAGATCATCGCACCAATTATGAAACTTCTAATACTTCGGGCGTCCTCGATGGCGATCTCGATAATTTTATCACGACGTATCTGCTGGCGTCTAATGGTGCCGGCGATCCAACATTGTAAAGAACGATGAGCGACGAGATTAAAAACACACTTCCCATGGAAAATTCTGAATACATTGCCAGCCAGAACGCGATCATTCGCAATCGTATCGATAAGATGAATGCATTCCGCGAAGAAGGTCTTGATGTTTATGCCACAGGCTTCCAGCCCACGGATCGCGCGGCTGAACTCAAAAAACTGTATGGCAACGAAACGCACGAATCCCTCGAAGAAAAGAACGTTCATGCCGTCCTTGCCGGTCGTATTATGAACATCCGCGTCTTTGGCAAGGGTTCATTTGCCGTTCTCAAGGATGCTACCGGTTCGATTCAGATTCACGTCGGCCGCGATGGCGTAGGCGAAGAAACGTATGCACGTTATAAAAAATTCGACATGGGCGATATCGTCGGCGTCGAAGGCACATTGTTTATCACCAAAACCGGCGAATTGACGCTGCGTTGCTCCAGCATTAAGCTTTTGACAAAGAGCCTCCGTCCGCTGCCCGAAAAATTCCATGGCCTGACCGATACCGAAGCCCGTTATCGTCAGCGTTAGCTCGATCTTATCGTCAACGATGATGTCCGCGATGTTTTCTTCAAGCGTTCACTGATTACTCAAAAAATCCGTGCTTATATGGCTGATCATGGCTTCCTCGAAGTCGAAACACCGATTCTTCAGGCCCATGCCGGCGGCGCAACGGCTCGCCCGTTCATCACGCATCACAATGCCCTCGATATGGATATGTATCTTCGCATTGCGCCTGAGCTCTTCCTCAAACGCCTCATCGTTGGCGGTTTTGAACGCGTTTTCGAACTCAACCGCAACTTCCGCAACGAAGGCCTTGATCGCCGCCATAATCCTGAATTCACGATGATGGAATTCTACATGGCTTATGGCACTTACACGATCCTGATGGAGTTCATCGAAACGATGGTTCAGACGATTGCCATGGATGTTTGCGGCACCACAAGCCTCAAATGGAACGGCAACGACATCGAAGTCGGCGGCTCCTGGAAACGTCTGCGCATTCGCGAAGGTGTGGCGGCAGCCCTCGGCGTTTCTGAAGACAAGCTTTCCGATCGCGCCTTCCTCGAAGAAACCGTGGCAACCCTTCCCGAACCGATTCGCGGCGATGCACTCAAAGGTAAATCCGATGGCCATCTGCTCATGGAAATCTTCGAACAGCGCGTCGAAGCCACCCTCATTCAGCCTACATTCGTCTACGAATATCCTTCCAGCGTCAGTCCGCTTGCACGCCGGAACGACACGGACGGTGATTATGTCGATCGCTTTGAAATCTTTGTCGGTGGCACCGAACTCGGCAACGCTTTCAACGAACTTAACGATCCGCTCGACCAGCGTCAGCGCTTCCTCGATCAAATCAAAAAACGCCTCGAAGGCGACGACGAAGCCCACCCGATGGACGACGACTACGTGTGCGCCCTGGAATTCGGTATGCCGCCTTGCGCCGGCGCCGGCATCGGCATCGATCGCCTCGTCATGCTGCTGACAGGCGCAGATTCCATTCGCGACGTCATCCTGTTCCCGACCATGCGCGATCAGGATTAAAAAGTTTCTTACCCCACCGGGGCTTTGCACTGGATTCCACCGGGGCTTTGCCCCGGACCCCACCAAAGGGGCTGAGCCCCTTTGGAATCCCACCATAGATTTGACATTTTTGTAGGTTAGCCGGGTACTGATAACTATCGTTTTTTGGAAAAATGGGGACCCGCTCCCCCATTTTTCGTCCCCTCAACATACGACTTCGTCAGCAATTTGTGACTTTGCGTACGCCATGACCAAAGGGACTGAGCCCCTTTGGAATCCCACCATAGATTTGACGTTTTTATAGGTTAGCAGGGTACGGATAACTATCGTTTTAAAGTGCGCCAAAAGGCGAGCCCAAAAGGGCTTATACGTCTTTCATCACGAGGATAATTTCCGTCATCATATTGCCATGGTAGTTTTGGTTTGCGTGTTTGGTTCGGCCTTGTTCACCGAACGAACAGCATCCGAGGAATGGGATATCGCCGAAAGCTTTAGCGGCGGTTTGGCAAACTTCGACCATGTTTTCTGCAATGATGGAGGCACAGCCCGCGCAATAGAGAATGAAAGCGCCAATCACATGAGTTCTGTTGACTTGAGCAAGGCTGTTGGCAATGGTGTCTGCCATGTGGGTTTTGAGGGTTTCTTCGGTACCGCGCATCATGCAGATTTGTGAGCCGGTAGGAATTTCAGAGAAGAGATATAAATTTTTTTCGAGGCGATCAGAGCGATAAGGATGGGAGAGCCAATAGCTGCATTCGGGGTCTGTTTTCAGTGTTCTGGCTAAAGGATACAGACCTGCAGAACGCGGCAAGTCGCCGCCGCGTTCGAGATAGGCGTGGAACATGCCTTGCGTCCATTCGTCATAGACTTCTGCAGCCGGACGATTATCGATGGTATCGATAATTCTGGCGTGTGCCTGGGTGACAGTACCTTGGTACAGCGTAGGCATATAGCCGCCGCAAGTGATGAAATATTTCAGATGTTCAGAAAACAGGCGAATGATGAGCACACCACAATGTGTGGAGGTTTCATTCATGAAAATATGGGCTCTGGGCAGAAATTTATCGTGTCCGGCGGTGGCTCCAAAAACTTTTACGGTTTCACTGAAGGCATCATGAATGCCTTCGATGACGCGTTCTTCGGGACCTTGAGTGGTATGAATGAAAAATTGTGAGGGGAGATCTTTTTCTGCGGCCCAGAGTTCCAAATTATGCGCCACACATCGACGGACATTTTCAGGACTGACGTTTGTCAAATCAATGATCATGGCGCGCATCGAAATATTGTCAGAGGCTTCAAAAAGGACACCGAATGCGCCGCGTTTAAAGCCTTCTGGCAGAAACATACCATGGAATGAACTCATGCCCATGATCGTTAAATCCGGAAATTTTTGACGGATGATGCTGAGCTGTGACGGATTGTATGCCTGGGTCGTGTAAAAAAGCAATGTCCGGGGAGAGTCCCAGTTTTCCATATCCGGCTGTGTTAAATTCACGAGACGCATGATTCACTCCAAAATCTCAAATGCGCGGCGGTCGAAAGACCAATACTACTATTTTAGCATATTTTTTCCAAAATTTTCCCAAAAACTTATAAAATTTTGAAAAAATGCGCATTAACAGACTTTTATTCATTTTTAAACTACTCTCAATTGCGGGATTCCAAAGGGGCTTAGCCCCTTTGGCAGGATTCCAAAGGGCAGTGTCCTTTGGCGGGGTTTGGGGC
>JAGBXG010000187.1 GCA_017629415.1 Pseudomonadota bacterium
CTCGACTGGACGACAGGACAAATGACGGCATATTCTTCGTCTTTTGTAAACCGTCCGCACCGCATCATGGGCCAGAAGACGTAATCGGCGGCAGATTCGGCCATTTTGGCTGCCACTCCATGATAATGCTGCATCGGGGCACAGAATCGAACATTGCTTTCATCCAGTCCGCGCCGCAGGTCTGTCAATGTTCCGCCGGTGATGACGTGCAAATCGAGTCCGAGTTCATACAACAGTGTGGCAAAGAACACGAACAAGGTTTTGAGTTGAAATTCATCGCTGACGGCGACGGATTTGCGTCCGCGCTTGGGCAAATGTGCCAGCATGCGGTCGATGCATTCCTGGCGTGCCCTGAAGGGATCGGGGGTGAGATCGGGGAGCTTTTTGATGCTGACGCCTTTATCCCACAGCGAACATGCGCCGCCCCAAGTAAATTGGAGCTGTTTTCCGTTCACGTTGACGACGATTTTATCGATTTTGCAGTGGTTGCCGGTTCCGCCGCAGCCTTTATTGGAGCCGCAGACAAACGTTTTGCGTTCCACGAGTTCTGAGGCCAAAAAAGTGGCCAAATCAACATCATCTGAGGTCGTGGTAGCACGGCGTGCCAGGCGTGCAATACCAAAGGCACCAATCGTGCCCGGGTTGGGAGGAATGATGACTTCGGCTTGTGTCTGGCGCACGACGGCTGCAGCCAATGCAGGGGTACAGAACGGCATCCCCTGGCAAAAGACGACATCGCCGACGCTGCGGTTGCCTTTGACGCGGTAAAAATAGTTCAAAATGACGGAATCATAGATGCCGGCCAGGATTGCGGATGTTTCAATGCCGGCCGCAACGGCTTCTTCGATGACCTGAGTCATAAAAACGGAACAATGCTGACCCAGGCTGACTCCGCGCCGCCCCGACAGCGCCAGTTCCGAAAGCTGTCCAAGTGACGTGATATCTTTGAATTTGCGGCCTTGTTCTTCGATAAACGATCCTGTTCCGGCGGAGCAGGCTTCATTCATGGCGGCATCGACGATGCGTCCGTCGCTCAAGCGGATATATTTGGCATCCTGACCGCCGATTTCAAAAATGGTGTCCACGCGAGGTTCAATCGCACGGGCACCCTCGGCGTGTGCGGCGATTTCGTTCAGAACATAGACGCGATCGGCGCCGTAACAGGATGACAGCATGGAGCCGACGATTTCGCGGCCAGAACCGGTCACACCAAACCCTGAAATACGCGTTTGGGCGCCATGTTTTTCGACAAACTGCGCCACCAGTTGACGCGCGGCTTCGACGGGATTGCCGTTTGTACGCAGATAGCCTTCCCAACAGACATCGCCCAGCCCGTTATCGGCATCGCCGGCAAGTGCGACAGCTTTGGAGCCTGTGGAACCGATATCGAAGCCCAAAAACACGCGTTGTCCCGGTTTAAGTTCGCACAAAGGCACGGGGTCGAGCCTGCGCACTTGTGAAAGATAGGTCTTGAGCGGCGGAATTTCGTCAAAGTGGCGGTCGCTTCCAGGTTTTTGCAATACGGCATCGGGGGGCGGCAGTTCATCGCCGCCGTACGTTTCGGCCAGCCATTCACAACCCAGGGCATCCATATAAAATTGCGAAAGTTCGGTCGATGCGAGTACATGCAGGCCATGTTTTTTACAAAAGGCTTCAAAATGCCGCCGAATTCGCGCCGAACGCGTCACACCGCCGCTCAACAGCACGGTTTTGGGGCACATCGCCGGTTTGATCAATGCTTCGACATTTTCGCAAATCGCATCATACACGCCGGCCAAAATAGCCGCCCTGTCTTCACCGCGATTGGCCAAATGGGTCATATCGGTTTTTAGAATGACGGGGCATCTTCCCGACAGTGCGCAAGCCTGATTCACGTCATCGCACATGGCATCGGACTGCGCCAAATCGAGGTCAAACCGTTCCACCAATTGCCGCAAAAAGTTGCCTGTCCCTTGCGAGCATCTTGAGTTTTCGCGAAAGACATCGGCACCGCCGCCGCGCCGTTCCAGAACGCTGAAACCGTTGCATCCAATTGTCACATATGTCATCGGGCTATTGCCAAACAACTGCAGCAGGCCGCGTTTTTGCACCGCCTGTCCCGGATAATGCTTCAAATTAAAGTGATTCGCATAACGGCCGCAAATGGCAACGCGTTCCACGCCTTCCTGACGCAACGCCTCAAGCACCTGCCCTAATGCCGCCTCAATGGCCTTCTCATGCGCGACCATCGCGTATTTCCCTACACCCAGCGGATTGCCATCTAATATGACATATTTAATGGTTTCCGCACCGATATCAATGCCAGCAATTTTCATATATATATATTTATCCTGATTTGAATTTTTCACCCGTCAGCCATGACATCTGACGGCATTTCCTGATGTGTTTTACACCGTCAAAAATGCAAAACCAGGGTTTAAGACCGTATTGGCAGATTTTTGTCAACATGATAGTCACACGGGACTTCATAACTTGCCTGTTACGGATTTGATAAACGCGCAAAATGCTTTTTTGGTGTGCCGGCTATGGGCTCTTTGGCCCATACGCCGGCTTTAGGCTTTGCTATGCGCCAAAGCGCATACGCTCCGCCTTTTTTTGTGCATGACTCAAGCTGGCAGGATAAACTTAAAACAGAATATATGAATTTATATATTTTGAACTCAATACAAAATGGTTCAAACTCTTTTGGATATCCTCAAGACACTCGAGATTGATTTCATACTTATCATCAATCATAAGAATAATATTGATTTGCGACTGTTTATAAAGCTCAAAATTCATCAAGAGTTTTAAGAAATCCCTACTCAATAAACAAGATATAGAGTGATATATCAAAAAAATGAAAAAAAATCGTCACAACGGGATCTTCGTTGGCATCACACGGTATGTCAGAACGCACAATAACTTGCCAGGTGACAAGGTTTTTGTGTGTTCGCTGCCCGAAGAGAGGTGCCATGATTTGTTACGTCATCCCACATGAAATGAATGCGTTTCGTGAGTTATCGCAGGGAATGCATACCGACGCTTATGCGATGATTTAAAACCAGGAGGGGTATGTGTGAACAACAAAGTGCATTTTCAGAGGCAATAAGCAGTGCAGATGAGATTCGCGCCTATCGATATCTCAGTGATGCAGCTTGTAAACAGTTTTTAAGCGATAAACTCATTTTAGCCTGTATTCTGAAGGGATGTGTCTCAGAATTTCAGGATTGCGATGTCCACGATATTGAAACAAAGTACATCGAAGGAGAACCAGAAATCGGAACGATTGGTGTTCATCCGGGAACCACGAACCAGCGCACGCCGGACGTGTTGGGTGGAAAAATTCATGGCATAAATAATGAAAGCGCAAGCGATACCGAGGGTAAAGTCACATTCGATATTCGGTTTTATGCCCTGACGCCGACAAAAGAGCGCGTAAAACTCATTATCAATATCGAAGCACAGAATGATTTTTACCCGGGTTATCCGTTGATAAAACGGGCGATTTATTATGGCAGCCGGCAAATTTCAGCTCAGTATGGTTCAGAATTTGAACATGCGCATTATGAAAACATTAAAAAAGTCTATTCAATATGGATATGCTTTGATCCGCCTAAAAAACGCCGCAATACGATTACATTCTATCATATTGAAGAAAAACAGTTGGTTGGAGATGTTCATGAAGTCGTTGAATATTACGACCTGATGAGCATTGTTATGATTTGCCTTGGAACCCAAAAAGACGAACGCTATACTGGACTGTTAAAGTTGCTGGACGTGTTTATGTCTGAAGTCGCAGATATGGATACGAAAACCAAAGTACTCAAATCTGAATTCGGTGCGAATATGCCCGAAAGACTTCAGGATAAGGAGGTTAAAATGTGCAATTACAGCGAATTCGTTGAAAATAGAGGCATAAAAAAAGGCAGAAAAGAAGGCAAAGCCGAAGACTTGCTCAATCTGATGAAAAAACTCAAAATGACTTTGGAACAAGCTTTGAACACATTGAGCATTCCGGAAAGTGAGTGGGAAGATTATCGAACGCTTGTCGAAAAAATACGAGCAGCACAGCCCGCACAGTAAACTGATACTGAACTATTAAGCTGCTGGACTGAAACAGCTGGACGTGTTTATGTCCGAAGTTGCAGATACGGATACGAAAACCAAAGTACTCAAATCTGAATTCGGTGCGAATATGCCCGAAAGACTTCAGAATAAGGAGGTTAAAATGTGTACTTACAGCGAATTCGTTGAAAATAGAGGCATAAAAAAAGGCAGAAAAGAAGGCAAAGCCGAAGCCCTGCTCAATCTGATGAAAAAACTCAAAATGACTTTGGAACAAGCTTTGAACACATTGAGCATTCCAGAAAGTGAATGGGAAGATTATCAAACGCTTATTGAACAGATGCAGGCAGCGCAGCCCGCACAGTAAACCTTTCCCAAGAGCCATGCATATCGCATGAAGGTGTTTCAAATTGTGTTTAAATTTGAAACAGACTTGATGATGACTTCACGTTAAATCAAATGAAATCCTTGTCATGCAAACGTTAGGTTTCTTATGTGCAAGGAAAAAAAATTGTCGGCACGAAAAAATTAAACACTTTTCGACACGCCATCCAGTGAGTGGTGGGGGGCAGCGCCCCACACCTCTTATTTGGCCAAAATCGCGTCGATTTCTTTTTTGAAGTTATCGAAGGGCTGGGCACCAACGACTTTTTTGCCGTTAATGACGAAGGTTGGTGTGCCGGAAATACCGGCATTTTTGCCTTCGGCGGTTTCTTTTTCAACTTGAGCTGC
>JAGBXG010000021.1 GCA_017629415.1 Pseudomonadota bacterium
ATACGGCCGCCAGCCGCCGGCTATGCCATACGCCGGCGGCATTTTTACTTGCCCACACAAACCTGAGCAAAAATACGCGACACATCCATCATAACCACTGATCTTTTTTTGCGTTTTTTTAGGCATTTAAAACTTGTATTTTTTTTATGATGCCATAGTTTTATAGTCATTTAAAGGCTATAAATCGTTCATCTATCTTATCAACTCAACTTAAACAAGACCTAAGTATCAGGAGAGGTGTTATGAATAGATTCCCCAAAGAGAGTTTTGACACACTGGGATATTACGTTTATCGTCTCATCGATCCACGTAACGGAAAAACATTCTATATCGGCAAAGGAAAAGAAAACCGAGTCTTCGACCACGTCAATGACGAACTCAGATTCTCCAATTCAGTCGATAATAATGCGTTTACCGAGGACGAAGTCTCTGCCAAAATCAAAACCATCCGTGATATCCATCATGCCGGACTGAACGTCATACACATCATTCATCGTTATGGATTGACTGAGAAGGAGGCAATGGAAGTCGAGGCCAGCTCCGCACTCTATAAAAAGAAAAAATAATGGCGCAAAAAAACGCCTATGATGTAGCAATGCCCAACGAACTATAACCGTTGTCATTTTTCTTAACATGCCTAACGCCAATCATGCGTTGGTAATGAATACCCAGAACCTCGCTGCCTAAAGAAAAGAGTTGGTAATGATATCATCGAAAAGGTGTTTGAAGACGACGAATAGGCATTTTTAGTTAACGAAAGCCCCCGGTTATCAAAGCTGGTGCGTATCGGTGCCGCCGCCGTTTACCCGGCAAATAACAAAGCGGCGGCGTATGCGGCAAAGCCGCATAGCCAGCCGCAGCGAGCCGTATGCGCAGCATAGGCGAGCATACAGGCATATCTGCATATCGCGGGCGTGTTTTTTTTGTATATCGGCGGGTGTACCGCGCGATACAACCTGCGTTTTGCCGCCTATTTCGCACCAAAAGGGCTCAATACAGCGGCTTTTTTGCGGCCTATGCCTGACGCATACGGCCCAAGCCATTTTCTTTAAAATTTAAAAATCGTCATCTTCATCGTTCAAATCTTCGAAATCGTCGTCTTCATTGTCCAAATCGAAGAGTTCTTCACCCAGATTTTTGAGTACTTTTTTAACATCAAGTTTCAATTCTGCGTGTTTGCAAGTTTTATAAAATGCCTGAAGTGCAGAAATCGTTGAGCGATCGGGCGTTTCATCAAGACTTAAGAATTTGCCCAACAATTTGATGGCAAAAAGGCGTGCTTGAAATCCATGTTGTCCGAATGATACTGGATTTTGAATGTGTTCAATGAGTATAGGACGGATAGTTTTGTCATGAAATTTGAGTTTAGACCGGTAGAGACACATCATGGTTTCGGCGATACATGCGACGGACTGGCTGCGGTCAAGGCCGTGCAAAACGCCAGAGATTGTCTGTGTACTGGGTTCCATGGTCAGGAATTTCATGATGAATCCTGCGCATCGGCGCGGTGTTTGATAAAACGCGCGAATCATGGCATCGACGAAAGCCTGGTGTCCGAGCATGACTTTGAAGAAATGCTGTTTGACTTCACTCGATTCACCATGTTTGAAAGAATCGATGACAACTGCGACTGCTTTATCCATATCTTTTTCATAGGCGAGAAAAGCGTCCAGAGCTTCGGCAGCCAGGGATGGCGATGACGATTTGAGCCATACGCGCACGTGTGCTTCGCTTGAGATGGGAACTGCTTTTCGATGCCGGATGATACGCAATGCATTGATTTGAACGGTTTCGGAAGCGTCATTGAGAAGGCGGCCGAGTGTGGCATCGTCGCAGGTATGAGAAAAAGCTGCGATGGCATTTTCATCGAGCAAGCCGGCATAAACGTCGGCATTTTCGGTTGCGGGTTTCAGGAATTTTTCGCGCGTATCTGGAGCAATCCATTCAGGATATTCGTCGTTATCGGGGGTTAACATTTGCTTGAGCACGCGAGATATTTCCGGGCGGCGCGGTTCATCCTTATGTGTGCGCAGAATGTCCAAAATACGTGTGCGCACGTCCTCGCGAGTTCTGAAATGGAGGGCTTTAGCGAGCAAGGCATCGGTATATCGTTGCGGGACTTGCGCGACCATTTGGCATACGGCTTGATAGATATCATTTCTTGTATCATCCAAGGCTGTCATCAAGGGTGCGACAGCATCGTTGCCATAACTGCGGAAAACGTCCAAGATTTCAGATTTTAGGCTATCAGAAGCGGTTGTCCATGAAACGAGCAGCTGTGGGATCACGAGTTCAGGACAGGAAGCAAATTTAGCCAGCAGTCGCATCAACGCGATATCCACTTGTTCGTCGCGATCCTTGAGCAAGATCAATGCAACAGATAAATCATTGATATCGAGTGTCTGCCGTCCTATGAGTGCGCGGATAACCGCGATGCGGACGACTGGTGATGGATCATAAAGCATGCGGCTGACAACTCGCGAGTCTAATTGCGAGCATAGCAAAGTAAGCGCCTGTTGATACGGCAAGGCATCCGTTTGAGTTTGTGCGATGCAATTGACCAGTGCTGACCGCAATTTATCTCCGAATCCGAGAATGCGTTCTTTCGTTTCTGAGGATGCATTTTGCACGGTTTGTCCATAAAGCTCGACAAGTTCGAGCGCACCAACCCACCCATGGCGCAAGGCATGCAGCAGATAGCGTTCTGTGGCTTCGCATGTTTTTTGTTCTGAATTGGACAAACCTGCCAAGGCACCGGCATGCCAGATGTCTGACATACGGAGAATTTCCACCAGATTATAGACCAGCACAGCTTCGCTGCTCATGAGCAAGGCTTGAACATCCAGAGCTTGGGATGCAAAGATTTGTGCTTCGCGATAAATTTCAGATGGCGTAAGGTATGCTTGTCTGAGGCGACTGAGCAATTGATGGTCCACGAACGGCATATCATCCACGACAATTTCACCCGTTGTCGAAAGCGCATCGATATTTTCAATGATATTTTCTGGATGAGTCGGCTTTAACACGGCATCAGATGATGCCTGATTTGAATCTTCAGACAATTCAGTCTGTTCAGATTCCAACGCACATTCACTTGCGTTTTCTTTGACTTCATCCTGCTTTACTGACTTCTTCTTTGCCATGGGTCGAATCCTTCTTGGAAGACTGAGCCGCCGCCTGTATCATAAGCCTGACAAGGCCATGCACAAGCATACTAGCCTGTTTTTAATCTTTTATCATAACACATCGGAGACTTCATGCAAGACGCACATTCACCCAACCCTTCCACTTCCGCCCCAAGCCATGAGATTCAATCGCGAGGCAAGCTCACTTCCATTGCCGCAGAAAAAAAGCTTGGTGTCCTGCTTTTACATGGATTTACTTCCAGTTTAGATGCCGTGAGCGGACTTGTTCCGCATCTCGAGGCACATCACATTGAATATGAAATGCCTGTGCTGCGCGGTCATAACAGCAAACCTGAAGACCTGCGCGGCGTAACAGCCGAAGACTGGTATACGGATGCTTTCAATGCTCTCAAAAAATTGAGCGAACGCGTCGATCAAGTGGTGGTGATAGGGCTATCTATGGGCGGACTCGTCGCACTCCATCTCTGTATCCGCGAGCATGCGCTGAAAAATAAAATTTGTGCCTGTATCACCTGGGCTGCCGCCCTTGGTTTTTGCAATCCGCTTGCCTGGCTTGCCAAACCCCTTTCCCTTTTTATCCCCAATTGGAAAGGCCAAGAAAGTTTTCATGATCCGGAATGCCGAAAAAACAATCACAATTATCAGACATTCCCGACCAAGGCATTCGTTGAACTTTATGATTTCGCAGCCAAAACGCGAACCATGCTTGATGATATCAGCGTTCCCCTTTGCATCATTCACTCCAAACGCGATCAAGTCGTCCCCTATAAAACCGCGCTCATGCTCTATCATGAAGCAGGAAACGCCGCATGCGAACTTCATTCGCTGCGTACTTCAGGTCATGAACTTGGGCAGGATTCTGAAGCTGAAACGGTGTTTAACATTACAATGGAATATATTGACAAGCTGACCCACACCGCACCATAAAATCAGCACCTGTTTAACCCACAAAACCCACAAGATGGTGGCTTCCAAGGGGCTCAGCCCTTGGAAGGATGCGGGTCAAAGACACGCCAAACTTATGCGTACAACCTGGTTTTATTCCCGATTTCACAAGAAAGTCTGTACAAGCCAAACCACCAGCAGAATCACGCCAATTGCAATCCCAATGGATTTCACATACTTGCCCATGCCTTCTTGGGCTGAAACCGCAGATGAGGCTGCATCAGACGGCTGAATTGCAATACCTGCTTTCTGTTGGCGGCATTGTTCTAAAGCCGCTTTGTATTTTTCATGACCGGGATCAATGCGCAAAATCTGCTCATATAAAGCCATACGTGTATCATAGTCGCTATCCGGCGTTGCATCGAGCACTGTCTCAACTTTGGCAATACGTTGTTCCGTATCCAGACCCTGCGCCGTCAATCTGGCCAAAATCTTGAAATTTTCATCGCTTTTGGCAGCCGCACGGTATTTGAATACAAATTCCTGAGCATCCTGATATCGACGTTCCCGAATCGCATCTTTGATATAAAGCAAAATGGCATCGCGATCTGTTTCGTATTCATCCAGAATGGCATCACGGGCAAATTCACGTTCCAAAGCCATTTCTGCATTCTCATCCACAGATGCGTCAATGGCTTGAGGATCAAGCATTTTCTTTTGTTCCATATTTTCTGCCCTTTAACTCAAATCCGCCCAAATAAAGCGATATGCCTCTGGATTTATATCACACTCCGCAGCATGAAAAAGTATCGTTCTCTAGGGTTAAAACCCGGTTTACAAACCTTGAATCACTTCAAATGATATGGGAGCCACACCGTATTTCATGACAACTCCAGCCGCAAATATCGCATAACTCCCCGCCCATACGACTAAAGCCAACACAATCTTCAGCCATTTCTTCTGAATTTTGCGTCCAATGAGCAACCAAAAACAGCCCAAACTGCATAGCGATGTTCCAAGTATGAGCAAAAAAACAGCAGGCTGAATCAGCGTCACAATTCCAAATACAGACATCGTTTCCCCCATCCCTTCAAAACAAATGGATGCAAAGAAGAAAGACTATTGTCGCCAGATTTCAAATCTGAAAAACAAGTTTAACGGTTTGAGGTATAAGCTTGCTGAATAAACACAGACAAGTCATTTTCAGGTACCGAATGCGTTGATAAAATATCCTGTCCGCCGTCATTTTTTGTAATTTCCACAGCAAACGTGTTTCCTGCCTCATCTTCGGGAGAAACGGCAATCAACAGCTTGCGCACCAAAACTTTGCCCTGAATTTGCCATACAGCCTCGGTGTATGATGCCGCATTGATATGAGTAAATACATGGATTTCCTTAAACTCCGGCTTCAATGAACAAGTGCCAAGTTCTTTAAATTCAGGGATTTCTTCATATTTCTGAAGTTCATGATTCCAAATCCAGGCGCGATGATAGGCATTGTGCGCACCAATGGCATGCGGCACCAAAATATCCATATAGCCGTCAAAATTGATATCGGCAGGTTCGATAAACCCCACGGCATTTTCAGTCACGCCCATCAAATCGGCATCGGCTTCGAACATGATTTCCGGCGTATTTTTATCGACACGCCGGACAATGACATGTTCACGTTCGCAATGTGCATCGACAACCGCACCGCCTTCATGCACTTCAACGCGCATATCGCCTTGAGCCAACGGCGGCAGCACACGTTCAACAACAGGCGCTTTGAGGTTTGCACTTTCTGCAGATATATCAGCTGCATTCCCTGATGTTTGAGATGCACTTGCACACGCCACACACAAACAGCTGACCCCTATTATCCATAAAAATTGTTTCATATGATTTGATGACTCCCGTACGTCACAGTAAAAAAATTCATAAAGCCGAAATCATTACCTTTTAGGGCGGCTATGCCGGCCTTCGGCCGCCATACGCCTTGCCTGCGCGTCTATTTTGCGTTGCAAAATACGCCGCGCAAAACTGCTGAAAGTATCAGACCCTGAAACAAATATCAAAGCCTCCCATGCGCTGCGCTATTGTATGAAACGCCTCATTTCGGCATACGCAAATATGTGCCCTTGGATACTTTTGAGCCACAACTTGGTCAAAAATGGGCCAAATCCCCTCACCTTTGGCTTCCAGAATCCCCAATTCATCCCAAAACCAGCATGCCCCGGCTTGAACCTGAGCACATTGCGATGCCATCCATGACCACGTATCCTCCGCATAAACATAGCCCTGCGGACGAAATGTTCGCATCTGCTCTGCACATGTCAGATTCAACTCCGATACGTGCTCCGCAATGCGCGCAAAAGGCTGAATCATCCCCGAATGTATCGCCCAGTAATCGTATCCCAAACACACGCCGGCATTATCCCATACAGCGCGCTCTAAAAATCCCGCACAAACCAGCCCTTGAGCACTTAAAAACCGGTGAAAAGCCATGGCCTGAGTCGTCTTGCCTACATGCCTGCCTCCAGTTATCGCCACTTTCAGCACCTGTTCATCCGCATGCGCTAAACGTTCCCATAATCGCCTCTCTAAGGCATGTTCGCCGGTGTCAGTTTGTAAAATATTCATAAGTCATCAGCTTGAAAATGATGGTTCTATCCCCTCAAAAAAACGATTCAGAGTTTAATTTATCTAACATCTGCTGCAAAAAACCGCGAGGCACGTTACCATCCGTCAATGACATGCCCTGACTTTCTATTTGTGCCAAAAGTTCTGTTTGCCGAATGCCCAAAAGATGCGCCATTTGCGGCACATCCATTGTTTCATGCCCTTCCCATGCCATGCGCAGTTCAGCAACACGCCAGGCCAATGCCCAAGGTTTGTCGGCCATTCTGCCAAACGGCGGCAATGCTAAATGATTGCTCCCCAATCCACAAAACATCAAATTTAACAGATCATCCAAAAAATCTCGCACGATGACATAAGGCACAGCCTCCCCTCGCGCGTAACGAAACAAAGCGCGCATGCCACCCGTAAACGCCGCATCCGCCTTAAATTCAATCGTTCCGACAGATTCACACCCAAACCAGGCGTTTTGAACACGCCGCTGAGCCCCCAAAACCATCAATAACCTGCGGCACTCCGCATCAGCCGCCATATCGGTAAATTCTGTCAAACGCATCACTCATTTCTCCTATTTTATTTTTCTTGGGGCTCCGCCCCAAACCCCACCCACGGGCTCAAGCCCCTGGGAACCTACCCGGGGGACTTACGATTTTCGTGAGTTAAACGGGTACTGAACGCTAAGTTTTCCCCAGCGAAATGGGAACCCTGTATCCCATTCCGCTGGGGAAAACCTAACCATTCGTAAATACTCACGTTTTTTGCCGCAGAATGGATGTGATTTCAAGAAAGCAAGGCATAAAAGGAGGGAGTGTGCAACCGCACGTGACCGACTGGAATGACTCAGCATGCTTTATATTGCAGGATTCCAAAGGGGCTTGAGCCCCGTTGGTAGGGTCCGGG
>JAGBXG010000188.1 GCA_017629415.1 Pseudomonadota bacterium
ACACTCCGCGTTCCTGCGAAGGCGTATGCGCAAGCATAGCCGGAGCCCCCGCGAAGGCGTATGCGCAAGCATAGCCGGAGCCCTGAAAAATATTTTAAAATCCATGCTGAAAATTCACGCCGTAATTTGACGATAAATCGTCCATTTTTTCCTGATTTGTGGCTTGACTTACATGTAGATAAGGCGTAAATGCCCCAAACCCTGCGCGTCGGGGAATAAGGAAATTTTGGGAGATTTCACCGTTATGAAAGGAAACATTCCAGAGCCAGCCTTGCTTCGCATGCCCATGTATGTGCATGCCTTAAAGCATTTGCGCGAGCTGGAGCCGGAAAGAAAAACGGTGAGCGCCACGTGGTTTCAGGATACACTGCAGCTGAATGCATCGCAGGTGCGCAAGGATTTGGCCTATTCCGGACTGGTCGGAAGACCGCGCGTCGGATATGGCATCGATGATTTGATTGCCGCACTCGAAAAACTGATCGGTTGGCATGATGTCAGAGCCGCTTTTTTGGCCGGTGCAGGTCATTTGGGCGCGGCTTTGCTGGCGCATGAACGCATTGTGGCGCACGGCGTGAAAGTCGTCGCGGCGTTTGATAACGATCCCAATAAAGTCGGACACGATTTCGTCGGCGTGCCGACCTATTCGATTGAAACTTTGTCCAAGAGAGCCCGTGAAATGAACGTCGATATCGGCATCATTGCCGTGCCGTTCGGACATGCCCAGGCCGTCGCAGACGCCATGGTCGCAGGCGGTATCCGCGGCATCTGGAACTTCGCGCCGATTCGGCTCAATGTCCCAGAAAATGTCATCGTGCAGAACGAAGATATCTTTTCGTCTGTCGTCGTGCTCTCGCAACGTATGAATCCAGGAAGCTAGCCTGGCTGCGGTGTCAATCGCACACAGCCGGCATCATTAACCCCCTGCTGAGGAGAAGGATATGCAGGAAAACATCAACAACGAAACAGCATCGCGCGTGAATGCCATCATTGAGCGCATCGGCCGTTCCCCCTCGAAGCTCGTGCCCGTGCTTCAGGCCGCTCAGGATGAATTCAAGTATCTGCCCCAGGACGTCATGGCCCTTATCGCTGAAGGCCTCGGCGTGCCCGCCGCCAAAGTTTATGGCGTCGCCACGTTCTATGCACACTTCACCCTCGAACCCAAAGGCAAATACGTCGTCCGCTGCTGCGACGGCACCGCTTGCCACGTCAAAGGCTCGATGGAAATCATGGAAGGCATCAGCAAGCACCTCGGTCTTGCAGACGGCAAAAAAACCACCGCTGACGGTCTCTTTACCCTCGAAATCGTGTCCTGCCTCGGCGCATGCGGTCTCGCACCCGTGCTCGTCGTCGACGAAAAAGTCCACGGTCAGGCCAATGCCAAGAAAGCCGTCGAACTCATTACTGAATGTGCTGCACAGGAGAACAACTGATGTCGAAATCTGAAACACTTGCAAAACTCGCTGCCGCATTTCGTGCAAACATCGAAAAAATTCAGCGCCGCGTTGTTATCTGCGCCGGTACGGGCTGCATCGCCAATGGTTCGCTCGCCATTCGCGACGCCATGATCAAACACATTAAAGAATCAGGCGTGAACGTCGTCGTTGAAGTGTCCGATGAAATCCCCGCCGGCCTCAACACCGTCTATATGTCGCGCTCCGGTTGCCAGGGCTTCTGCCAGCAAGGCCCCCTCGTCACCGTCGAACCCGATGGCATCCTTTACTGCAAAGTTAAGGCTGAAGACGCCGAAGAAATCGTCCGCGAAACCATCGTCAATCACAAGCCGGTTGAACGCCTCCTTTATCTCGATCCCGAATCGGGAAAACGCTTCCTCGGCGCCAAGGAAATCCCCTTCTATACCCGTCAGACACGTACCGTTTTGGCCGAATGCGGCGTCATCGATCCCCATGACATCGCCGAATACGTCGCCAACGGCGGCTACGAAAATGCACGCAAAGCCTTCTGTGACATGACGCCGAAAGAAGTCTGTGACGAAGTCCTCGCCAGCGGTCTGCGCGGTCGAGGCGGCGGCGGTTTCCCCACCGGCCGTAAATGGCTCGCCGCTCTCAGCGAAAATGGACCCAAAAAATACATCGTCTGCAACGCCGACGAAGGCGATCCGGGCGCATTCATGGACCGCTCCCTCATGGAAGGCGATCCGCACCGCGTCATCGAAGGTATGATGATCGCCGCTCGCGGTATCGGTGCCGACGAAGGTTATATGTATGTCCGCGCCGAATATCCCCTCGCCGTGGAACGCGTCCGCAAGGCTGTCGCCGATGCTCGCGCTGCCGGTATCCTCGGTAAAAACATCTTCGGTACAGAACACAGCTTCGACATCTCCATCATGGAAGGCGCCGGCGCTTTCGTCTGCGGCGAAGAAACCGCTCTCCTCGCGTCTGTCGAAGGTAACCGCGGTATGCCAATGCCCAAGCCGCCTTTCCCCGCTCAGAAAGGTCTCTATGGCAAACCGACCATCATCAACAACGTCGAAACACTCGCCACAGTGCCCCTCGTCATCCGCGATGGCGCCAAAGCCTTCCGCAGCGTCGGCACTGAAACCAGCCCGGGCACCAAGACATTCGCTCTCACCGGTCACGTCCAGAACACCGGCCTCATCGAAGTTCCCTTCGGTACAACACTCCGTCACATCGTCTTCAACGTCGGCGAAGGCGTCACCGATGACGACGGCAAAGTCAACCCCAACGGCTTCAAATCCGTCCAGATCGGCGGTCCCTCCGGCGGCTGCCTCACCGAAGAATTCCTCGACCTGCCCCTCGATTTCGACAACCTCCGCAAAGCTGGCGCAATGGTCGGTTCCGGCGGCCTCGTCGTCATGAACAAGCAAACCTGCATGGTCCAGGTCGCACGCTTCTTCATGCAGTTCACACAGAACGAATCCTGCGGTAAATGCGTCCTCTGCCGTGAAGGCACCAAGCAGATGCTCAACCTCATGGACAAAATCATCGACGGCGAAGGCACGATGGAAACCATCGATACCCTCGAATCCCTCGCCAGCGCCATCCAGAAGGGTTCACTCTGCGCACTCGGTAAAACCGCACCCAGCCCCGTCCTCTCCGTTCTCAAACATTTCCGCGAAGAAATGATCGAGCACGTCGTGGACAAAAAATGCAAAACACGCAAGTGCAAAGCTCTGTCCCCGCTCGTCATTGATGCCGACAAATGTAAAGGCTGCACCATGTGCGCTAAAAAATGCCCCGTCGGTGCCATCTCTGGCGCGCTCAAACAGCCCCACACCATTGATCCCGACAAATGCATCAAGTGCGGTGCTTGCAAAGCAGCTTGTAAATTCGGCGCAATCGACTAAGAGGAGCATATATCATGGAACAGAAAACAATGATTATCGACGGCCGCAGCTATCCTATCAACGGCGAAAAAAACGTCCTTCAGCTTGCGCGCAATAACGGCATCGACATCCCGTCGCTCTGCTATCACCCCAGCCTTTCCGTGTTCGGCGCATGCCGTCTCTGCCTCGTCGAAGTCGAAGGCATGGGCATTATCAGCAGCTGTACACTCGCACCCCGCGAGGGCATGGTCGTTAAAACCACGACAAATGAACTCCGCGAAATGCGCAGAGCTACCCTCCAGCTCTTGCTCGCCGATCACGACACAGATTGCACATCCTGCCCCAAGAGCGGTCACTGCCGCCTCCAGGATCTCGCCAATCGCTATGGCATCCGCAGCAACCCCTTCCAGAAACTTCGCGAAAAAGCCGAACTCGACACCTCTTCGCCTTCGCTCGTCCGCGATCCTGCCAAATGCGTCCTCTGCGGTAACTGCGTCCGCGCTTGCTCCGAATTCCAGGGCATTGGCGTCCTCGGCTTCACAGGCCGTGGCTATGACTCCACCGTCAGCCCCGCCTTCAAACTGCCCCTCGGCAAAGTCGATTGCGTAAACTGCGGTCAGTGCGCAGCTGTCTGCCCCGTCGGCGCCATCTATGCTCACTCCTACAACGACGATGTCTGGAAAGCCATCAACGATCCCAATGCTTATGTCATTGCCCAGATCGCTCCGGCCGTCCGCGTTGCCATCGGCGAAGAATTCGGCCTCAAACCCGGCACCAACAGCATGGGCAAAATGGTCGCCGCCATGAAGAAAATCGGCTTCGATGCCGTCTATGATACCTCCTTCGCTGCCGACCTCACCACCATCGAGGAAGCCAACGAAATCATCAGCCGCATCAAAAACAACGGCAAACTCCCCGTCTTCACCTCCTGCTGCCCCGCATGGGTTAAATATGCCGAAGAATATCAGCACGATATGCTCGACAATCTCTCGTCCTGCAAATCGCCCCAGCAGATGTTCTCTTCCCTCATTCGCCACACCGCAGACGCCGAAAACAAGACCGACAAGAAAATCGTCATCGTTTCGATCATGCCCTGCACGGCCAAGAAATTCGAAGTCAACCGTCCCGAATTCTCGGTCAACGGCCAGAAAGACACCGATTTCTCCATGACAACTGTCGAATTGGCCAACATGATCCGCGAAGCCGGTATCGACTTCAACGGTCTCGATCCCGTTGCCTGTGACGAACCCTTCGGCCTCGAACCTGGTTCCGGCGTTATCTTCGGCGCCTCCGGTGGCGTCACCGAAGCCGTTCTCCGCTATGCCGCCGAACAGCTCACCGGTGTCAAATCCGATGACGTCAAATTCGAAGCTGTCCGTGGTGCCGATGGCATCCGCGAAGCCAGCCTCACCGTTGCCGGCATCACCCTCAACCTCTGCCAGGTTCACGGACTTGCCAACGCTAACAAAGTCTGCGAAGCCATCCGCAAGGGCGAAAAATCCTATCACGTCGTCGAAGTCATGGCATGCCCCAACGGCTGCGTCAACGG
>JAGBXG010000189.1 GCA_017629415.1 Pseudomonadota bacterium
GGTCCGGGGCAAAGCCCCGGCAGGTTTCCAAAGGGCAGCGCCCTTTGGTGGGGTCCGGGTCAAAGCCCCGGTGTGGTTTGGGTCAAAGCCCAAAAATAAAGCCCCCAAAAAACGCTTTTTACATTCTGGGGTGATGTTCGGCAAAAATGCGTTTGAGGCGTTCCCGTGAGACGTGGGTATAAATTTGTGTGGATGAGATATCGGCGTGTCCGAGCATTTCTTGCACCGCGAGCAAATCGGCGCCATGAGCAATCAGGTGAGTCGCAAAGGTATGGCGCAGTTTATGGGGGGAAATTTCTTTGCGGATGTCTGCTTTGAGGGCATATTGTTTAAGAATTTTCCAAAATCCCTGTCGCGTCATGGCTCCGCCCCGGCGTGTGACGAACAAAATGGGGCTATCTGGTGCTGTTTTGGCTAAAATTTGTGGACGTGCCTGCTCAAGGTAGTCCCGAATCCATTGATGGGCGTATTCTCCCATGGGAATCATGCGGTCTTTAGCGCCTTTGCCGTGTGCGGTAATGCATCCGTTGTCTAAATCGAGATCGCGCAAGTTTAAGCCGACCAGTTCTGAGACGCGCAATCCTGTGGCATACAGCAGTTCAATCATGGCGCGATCGCGCAGACCTTCGGGCGTGTTCGTATCTGGTGCTTTAAGCAAAGCATCGACTTCAGTTTCGTTTAAATAGACGGGATCTTTTTGAGCAAATTTGGGCAAATCGATATGTTCACAAGGATTTTTTTCAATGATACCGTCGCCGATTAAAAATATCATCCATTGTCTGAGACTGACGAGATTTCTGGCCAATGAGCGTGTGGTGATAGGATCATCGACATCGTCCAAACGCGATTCAAGAAAGGAACGCACATGGTCTTCAGTCATATCTTCGACTTGGTGGCACCCCATTTCTGTCAGATACGTTGAAAACTGTTCAATATCGCGGCCGTAAGAAATGCGTGTATTCTCTGCAAGGCCGCGTTCTACGGTCAAATGCGTGATAAATTGTTTGAGTGCAGATGCAAAAGTCGTCATACTTTATCAAAATTACAAACGCAGGGGATATGTGTTAAAAAGCCGCCGTTTTCGGCAATGATGTATTTTTTGTCTTGCTGAAACGAAAGTCAATTTATGTACATAAAGAGGAAAAAATGGCTCGCAGTATTCATCAGCCGCTCGTCTGGATCGATTGTGAAATGACCGGTCTGGACACTCGCGTGGATCGTATCATTGAGATTGCAACACTGATCACAGATTCTGATTTAAACATTGTCGCAGAAGGGCCGGAAATCGCCATTCATCGCCCCAAAGCATTGCTCGATGGCATGAATGATTGGAATACGAAACATCATACACAGTCTGGTTTGGTCGAGCGCGTCTTGCAGTCGAATATCGAAATTGAAGAAGCTGACAGATTAACGCATGAATTTATTGCGCAATACTGTGAAAAACGAAGCGCGCCGTTATGCGGCAATTCCGTTTGGCAGGATCGTCGGTTTATCGATATGGAAATGCCATTAACCTCACAATTTTTGCATTATCGCAATGTTGATGTTTCATCCTTCAAAGAAATGGCAAGGCGTTGGTATCCGAAATTGGAGCCATACAAAAAAGCCAACCATCACCGAGCATTGGATGATATTCGTGAGTCTATTGAAGAACTGAAATATTATCGACAAATGCTGTTTAAAACTGAGCTGTAGAGCTCATATCATCCATGGAAGGATAAAAAATGCATATTCCATCTCGTTTCAGCGCACTCTTGGCTGTGATGTTGTTATGGGGCAGCACATCGGCATGGGCCAATGAAGAAAATGCGGCCGATGAAGCTGTCGAATCTCAGTCAGAATCAGAGAATGACGGCCTTTCTGTCGATGAGGCAGAAGAAACTGATATGGATGCCGATTTGATCGAAGATGTCATGGCATCTGAAGCGCCCGAAGGCAGTGCTGATTACGAAGAAATGCATCAAATGCGCATTTTAGAGCGCACTTTTTTACCCTCTCATGCCGCAGAACAGCAAAGTGTATCGGGGACAAGTTTGCCGCCTGGCAATTTGATGGAACTTTCGCATGATACAGCCATGCACGTGCTGACTGCAGGCAGTGGACAGCAAGAAAACCAGCGCGGATTACAACGTCAGGCCTCCAAATTGATGAAAGAGGCCATGACGCAAGTTCGAAAACAAATCGAGGCCAATGGCTCAAAACTCGATATGCCATTTGGCATCGATTGTATTCAGCAACCTGCCGTGCAGGAACATATTGCGATGTTTACAGCCCCCGCTTCAGGCACCATGAAAACGTGGCTGAAACGCCTGGGAAAATGGCGGAAAATCCTCGAAAAAGCCCTTATCGCAGAAGATGTCCCCACAGATTTTATCTATCTTGCCATGATTGAAAGCGGCTTTAAAACGCGCGTTAAAAGTCCGGCTGCCGCCGCTGGCATGTGGCAATTTATGGCCGGTACCGGCGTCGAAATGGGGCTTACGATTAACGAATATGTCGATGAACGTTTTGATCCCGTCAAAGCTGCGCATGCTGCCGCCAAATACTTGAAAAAACAATTTGCAAGATATCATGCATGGCCGCTGGCAATGGCGGCATACAACGGCGGACCGGGCACCGTCAATGTCGCCATCGATCGTTACAATACGAATGATTATTTCAAACTCGTCAAATACGGAGCCATGTATGATGAAACGCGAAAATATGTCCCGCGTATCTTGGCTGCCGCAATCATTGGCCGAAATCCGGCTGCTTTTGGCTTTGACGGCCTGACCCCAGAGCCGGAATTCGTCTTTGATTCTGTGGATGTCCCCGAAAAAACACAGCTCAAAGTCCTGGCCGAAGCCGCAGGTTGTTCTGTCGATACCCTTAAAGAACTTAATCCTGAACTGCTCAAAGACATCACACCGCCAGGCAGCAATTACGCTTTGCGGATTCCAAAAGGCAAATATCATGCTTTTGTCGAAAGCTTTGATCGCGTCAAAAAGAAATATGACAAGGCCGATGAAACCATCGTCCTCAAATTTGGTGAAACCCTCGAAATCTTAGGCGCAGATATCGGTGTACCTGCTCGCGTTTTGCGAAATCTCAATGGCATCGGTTCGCGCGAAAATGCCGTCTATGGCTCTGAAATCATCGTTCCCAATGGCAGTAAAAGAGGCCATGCTGAAAAAAATAAAAACGATGATGATCTGCCCGTTGTCCTCGTCTCTCCTGAAAAATTTCAGTTCAGCGACAAAAAACGTGTCTTCTACGAAACCCAAAAAGGCGACACACTCAAAGCGATTGCGGCTGCTTTCGGGGTCATGCCGAATCAACTGGCCATATGGAATGAGCTGGATATCTGGGCAAAACTCCGTCCGCAAATGGAATTGCAAATCTATATCGCACCGCAGACCGATCTCTCTCATGTTCGGCATATCGACGAAGAAGAGGTGCATGTTGTCGCGCGCGGGTCTGACGAACATCAGGAAATCGTTGATGCTCGCAAAAATGCCAGAAATAAAGCCGCAAAATCTGCCGCCAAATCCAAAGGTAAATCGTCTTCAGGTTCTACTTATGTGACGCACAAAGTCGGCAAAGGCGATTCATTATCCAAAATTGCGAAGAAGTATGGTGTTTCTGTCGAATCCTTGCTTAAACTGAATAAACTCAAAAAAAATAGCACTCTGCGAAAAGGTCAGGTGCTTAAAATTAAAAAACGATAAAAAAATACCAGTTTTAGGGCACGGCTATATCGCTGCGCTCCATACGCCGTGCTTTGAACGCCGCTATGGCCTGTTAGGCCATACGCGGCGTTTTTTTATGTTGCATGCACCAAGTGAGGCTTATGACTGATTACGCCGTGCCAGCAAATCACTGTCATTGGGATTAAGACTCAATGCCACATCGAGCAAATCCGGAGTCATGTTTTCAAAGGTGACCGTATTGCCGCGAATGACAATTCTCGTGCCTTCAGGCAGCATTTCAAACAAACTTTCCAACTCGGTATCCGTAGTATCATCTTGCAATACTGACGGCTGATGAGAAGATTCTTTAGACATAAAACATCAATTCCAGGGTAGAAGAAAGATACAACGCGCGCAAAAACCAGTACCCGTTCAACTCACGAAAAACGCCCAAAATTGCGGGATTCCAAAGCAGCAAAAACGTAAGCATTCACGAAGTGTTAAAATTTACCAAGGCGGAATGGGATACAGGGTTCCCATTTCGCCCCAAAAAGTTCAGAAAACAGTATCCGGCTAACTCACGAAAAACGCGCCCAAAATTGCGGGATTCCAAAGCAGCAAAAACGTCAGCATTCACGAAGTGTTAAAATTTACCAAGGCGGAATGGGATACAGGGTTCCCATTTCGCCCCAAAAAGTTCAGAAAACAGTA
>JAGBXG010000190.1 GCA_017629415.1 Pseudomonadota bacterium
CCCCACCAAAGGAGCTGAGCTCCTTTGGAATCCTGCAATTTTGAAGCGTTTTTCGTGGGTTGGACGGGTATTGACAGCTGACGTTTAGGGGCGAAATGGGACCCTGTATCCCATTCCGCCTTGGGGAAGCTTAACACTTCGTGAATGCGACTGTTTTTTGCCGCCAGTAGGATGCATATTTCGAGGAACCGACTGGAATGACGATGCTGGCATGGAATTCAGATATTCCATCAGGCAGAATGGAGACTATACGTTTTTTTTAAGTCTTATGTTTTGAATTTTTTGCGTGTTGCTTTGGAATTTTGCAGCAAAAAAAAAGCTTTGCGTATTGCCGTCAGGCAATAGCAAAGCTGTCAGGCGTGCGTATCGGGCATATTGCCCGATAGCCGCCCAAAAGAGAGAAGGATGATGTCGTTATTCGACGGCTAATGAGCCAAATCCGTATTCCATCCAATCGATGAAGCAGAACACGCGTTGTTCTTTTTCGTTGGGATCGCTGGGATTGTGCTTGAGATCGAACGAATAAGCGAATGCATAATTGTAGCGATAGTCGGTGCTGTTGGTAATGACCGTTTTGGCAATGTATTCATCATTGCTGGTGCCCGTGTAGGCTTCGTTCAAGACGGCAGGTACGACTGTCCATTTGGTGGAAGTGATGGGCTCTCTGGAATTGATGGCATTGATGTAGTGGAAGTGTGAAGCAACGACTTTATTGCAGTTGCCGTTATCCGTGCATCCGGGAATCCAGATTTGGCCGTAGTAGGCATTTTCTTTGCCACTTTCGGCATACATGTTGGCGAAGTTTCTATCGATACCGCAGCTGTAATCGACGCCGCGGACAAATGCTGCGCCGGGGACAGGATCGGTGCCGGGGTCTTCGACCTGAACGGCTTCGACTTTCATCTTGGCGGCTTTATTGATGTCAAAGGTTTCGCTACCAGCAAAGTCACAGTACGTCCAGTTCTGACCGTTATCAACGCTGAAGCGATAGACGACGTTGTAGGTGGTATCGACCGTATCGCTGCCGATGGTGAAGGTTGCGCCGTATTCGTCATTATTGTCATCGACATGTGCTTCGTTGTATTGGGCTGCAGTCCAAGTGTATTGTGTCATATCATCCCCCGTGCCATAACCGGCTTCGGCGATGACGGCGGCGCACTTGCTATCGTTTTCGGAGCAGTCTTTGACGAAGACTTGACCAAAGATGATTTCGCTTGTTTCGCCTTGTTTGACGGTGGTGGTTTCGGGGTGTTGGACGCGGCACCAACCGACTTTTGTGGCTTCAGGTTCGGCAACTTTCACGATGCTGGCGGTTGTTTTGTCGAAAAGTTGATTATCGGTAACGCTTGTTGCGGTGTTGGTGCAATAGGTTTTGGTTGCGCCGCCATCGGTGCTGAATGCGAAGATGACCTGATATTCGCCGGCAGTTTCGGGCTTGAGGGTAGCAACGAATTCGTCGTTGTTGCCGACATCTTTGAAGTAAGTGGCAGATGTGAAGGTGAAATCTTCGACATTTTGATCAGCTTTGCCGTAGCCGACATATGCCGTCAAGTTTGCACATGCTTCGGTGCCGGATGTTTGGGTGCAATCGGCAACATAAGCTTGAGCATAAACTTTCTGTTCGGCGCCAAGAGCCATATTTTCTGTGATAGTGGACATAATTTGGCAATAGTCGACGGAAGCGGCTTCTTCTTCGCTGGGTTCGATGACATTGAGGATACCGGCATCGGCGATATCGAAGGGTTTGCTGCCGTTCATGGAGCAGAATTTACGTTTGCCGTCGGCCATGCTGAAGGCATAAACCACTTTGTATTCGCCGGCGTTTTCGGGGGTGATGCTGGCAGCAAATTCGTCATTGTAGCCCACATCTTTGACATACGTCGCCGGAACAAACTTGTAATTCTGATAATTGTCATCTGTGCCGTAGCCGATTTCAGCTTTCAGTTCTTCGCAAGCGGCATCTGCAGCTTTTGCAGAGCAATCGGCGACAAAGACTTGGCCATAAATTTTGTCAGATTCCAGGCCTTTGGCAATGGTTTGGGGTGAGTTCATAAAGAACTGGCACCATTCGATGGGATCTTTAACGATCATGGTGGCCATGTTCTCGGCTTTGAAACCGGCCTGGTCATCGGCATCGCAGATTTCCCATGTTTTGCCGTTATCGACGCTGAAGCGATAGGCGACTTTGTAGGTGCCGATAGCTTCGGGGCTGACAGAGGCCATGTATTCATCGTTATTACCGGTGGTCACGGCATCATTATATTCGGCATCTGTCCAATTGAAGGTTTCGATATCTGTGCCGTAGCCGATTTGTGCTTTAACGGAGCCGCATTTTTTGTCGCCTTCGGAGCAGTTTTCTACCCAGATTTGGCCGTAAGCATCGAGTTTACCGCCTTTGTGGACTTGCGAGCCATCGAGGATGGTGCGGCACCAAAGGATGTTATCCTTATCGGTGACGGTCAGCTTGGAAGCATTTTCCATTTTGAAGCCGTCTTCATTGTCATAGTCGCAGTATGTCCAAGTTTCGCCGTCATCGACGCTGAAACGGAAAGCCATGGCATAATCGCCGGCTTCAGTCGGTTTGACGTTGCCGACATATTCATCGTTGTTGCCGGTTTCGAGGGCTGCATTGTTATAGGTGGCGGCGGTGTATGTGAAGTTTTCGACTTTATCGGTGGCTTTACCGTAACCGACTTCGCCTTTCAGTCCGCTGCAGACTTTTCCGGCGCCGGTGCAGTTATCGATGTAAACTTGAGCGTAGACAGGGATTTCGGTGTTGATTTTGGCGTTGACGGCTTCGGGTGCAACGATGCGGCACCATTCGACTGTTTTTTCAGGGGTAGGCGGATTTTCGGGGTCAACGTCTGTATCGGTCACTGTCAGCTGTACGGCATCGTTCAGTGAGAAATAAACATCATCGGAGGTATCGCAGTATGTCCATGTTTCGCCGTTATCGACGCTCATACGGTACACGACGGAATAGTTGCCGGCTTTATCGGCTGTGACTTGAGCCATGAATTCATCATGTTTGTCGCCGCCGCTGCCGTCATAAGATGTATTGAGTTCGGCATCTGTCCATTTGAAGTCGTCATCGATAGCAGATTTGAACGAAGGTCCGTATCCGACTTGAGCTTTGAGCGTATCGCAATGGGTTTGGTAATGGGTGCAATCTTTGACAAAGGCTTGTGCATAGATGTGTTCGGACGGTTTGCCGGTTTTGGCGGCAATTCTCGTTTCGCCGTTCATGATGCGGCACCAGCCGACGGTTGCGGGTTCGGGGGCAGGTTCTTCGGCAACGTTGACGGTGCCTGCGTAATCGCCGCTGAAGCCGTCTTGTGAACCGTTGGTATCGCAATACTGCCAGTTGTTTCCATCCATGCTGAAGCGATAAGCAACGCGGTATTTACCTGTGCCAAGGACGACGTTTTCAGGCATAAATTCGTCGTTATTCGCGGCTGCCACATCGTTAAAGCTTTCGTTACGCTTGGCATCTACCCATGTGTAAGCGGCTGTATCATTCACGTTGCCATCGGCTTTAATGTAGCCGATTTGGCCGCGAAGATCGGCATGTGTGCCGCTGGTTCCGGTCACACCTTCTTCAAAAACTTGTGCATAAGCCTTCAAGGATTCGCCGGGTTTAATATTCGGTTCAACATGGGTCACCTGACACCAGTCGATTTCAGCCGCATTTTCACTGGCTTTTAAGTAGGTAAATGTGCCGGCTGTCAGACGCTTATCATCTACAACAACACCTACCATGACCATGCCGTTGAGTTCGGGTGCGGTGGCCACGACTTCGGTAGCTGTTGCCGAATCGACATTGACGATTTCAGATGCAAAAAAGACTTTGGCAATTTTGCTCAGATTTTCGCCTTTAATGGTGACTTTGGTGCCGGCCTTGCCGCTGACCGGCGAAATGCCTGTGACTTTGGGGGCAATCACATCGGTATTGGTGTTGTCATTCTTTTTACAGGAGTTGTAGGCACAGCCGTATTGGCAATCAATTTTCATTTCCTGAGTGCCCACGCAGGTCAGTTGCTGTTTGCCGTCATCACTGCATTTCGAGCCGACATAATCACAAGTATTGCCTGTCGATTCCTGGATGCATTCTCCGTTCGCACAGCCGGCACCGCAGTATTTTTGAACGATGTTACCGTTTTGACATGTTTCCACATAACTGCCGTTGCACTGGCTGCCTGTGAACTCACAAGCTGCCCCATTTCCATTATTGTTGCCTCCATTCTGGTCGGGCGGTGTCTGGGTACCGCTGGCACAACCTGCCAAAACGAGACATGATGCCATCAACGCAAAAACTGTTTTCCAGCTCTTCATGGGAAACTCCTGTTGTAAAATACAAAAAAAGCCGTTCTTCATGCATAAAATTCCATATTTTCTTTAACCGCATGAATCACGGCAAAACCTGCAGCATATATAGCGAAATTATCCATAAACTGCCATAGTTCATTTGTAATCTTATGTGGTAAAATGTAGGTTTTAAGGGGACTGTTTTATGCAGTATGTGTTTGGGAATTTTTTGCTGTGCTATGGCGGAAACGCCATACGCACAGCCCGGCGATACTATTGGCGCCATGCACTTCGTGCGGCTGCCAATACGTATCGCCGAAAGGTTTTTTTTGGGAATAAAAGCGTAGTGTGGTATGATTACCTACATAGGGTATAAAGTAAGCCCTTTGCTCGACAGAATGGTGTGCTTTCATCATTATTTAGGAATTTGGAAATATGCTTCAGCTTCAGGTCATATACGGCAAAGATGCAGGGAAATGCGTGCGTTTCCAGCAAAGTGTCGTGCATATTGGCTCTGATCCCGGCAATGATTTTCAGCTTAATGATGATGAAATCAGTGAATATCATGGCCGTTTTACGTGTCACCAGTCGGCCGGTCATTATGCATATTGTGATTTACAAAGTACGCGCGGATCGCGTGTGCGTTCTGCCAGCATCGATGTTTTGCTCTACAGTCATCAGATGCCGCAATCTGTGGCCATCGCTGGTGAGTGTGTCATTTCTTTAGGCCAGACGCTCATACAGTGTACCTATACAGCCAGAAATCCGGATAGTCCCAATCGTGTCCGCCGTGTATCTGCCCTGTCGATGCATGCCATACCGCCATCGAATGATCCCGACATGCTGTCATTTCTTCTCGATGCTTCTTTGGCTTTGACAGCCAAAACGACCCATCAGGCAGTCATGTCACATTTGTCGATGTCTATTTTGCAGCGATTGCCGAATGCCTCACACGTTTCGATATGGCGTTTTGATTCAAGCCGTGATTGTTTTTCATGCATTTATGAACGATCGCGCGGCAATTTGACGACCCCGTCTCTTCTGACAGATGCTGATTACCGTCAAGCCCTTAAATCACACAGTGTTGAGCTCTTTGTGTCTGAAGAGCAGCCGCATGTTGGATGTGCGCTTGTCGAACCGCTGGTGACAGCACGCCATGAACTCGGGGTGCTCGTTGTGGATTCTTTGCGGCCTGATGGCATTCAGCCGGCCGACATCGAAGGATTGGCACGCCTGGGATCTGTGGCAGCTTATGCCATCGAACGCACCTTTATTAATGCCGATATCAGTGCGGTCTTTGACAGCTTTATCCGTTCAATCATCGCTGTGATGGATGCCCGTGATCCGGCTTCGGCAGGACATTCCAAGCGTGTGGCGAATTATGCGCTTTTTACAGCTCAAGCCATTCATGCCTCACAGGCACCGGCTTTCAGAAATATCCTGTTTTCGCATAATCACATGGATGAGCTTCGGTGTGCGGCGCTTCTCCATGATATTGGCAAGGTCGTTCTCAGACGCGAAATTCTTCTCAAGTCTGCAAAGCTCACTCCTGGTGATCTCCAGCATTTGCTCGAACGTATCGAACTTTTTGCCGCCTGGTTTGCAACGCAAAATGCCGAAAAACTTGGCGCAGATTATCGCTCGCCTCAGCAGTTTGCGCATTATCGGGAAATCGTCACGCGAGTGCAGCAAGCACAAGCTCGCGCGACAGCCGAGGATAAGTTTTATATTGATGAAATGGCTCGCACGTTCATCATTCCATGTCCTGGCCTGCCGCTGCTCAAGGCTGCTGAACGCGATTCCTTGCTCATTGAACGCGGTACACTCAATGCTGACGAACGCCGCGAAATCCAAAAACATGCCCTGATTTCATGGCAGTATCTCTCTCAAATTGCATGGCCACAACGTTGGGCCAATGTGCCGGTCTACGTCCTTCAGCATCATGAAAAATTAAATGGTACAGGATATCCCTACGGTATTCGAGGCGATCAAATCTTTCTTCAAAGCCGAATCATTACCATTTGTGATATTTTTGATGCCCTCACGGGAGGCGACAGATCGTATAAAACACGCCATTCTTTCGGAGATGCGGCGCAAATTCTGCTGCAAGATGCCAAAGCCGGGGCTCTTGACAAAGATATCGTCGATCTGTTTATTGAACAGGTCATTCCGCAAATTGTCGATGCTGAAGCCGTCTCAAGTGGATCGTCTCCTGCCGTTGTCAGCGGTTAATGATACCCTTTATTTCAGGTTTTGATGCCGTCTGCTTCTTCCTCGCGGAGTGTATTGTCTTTTGAAGAACTTACGAAATTCAGCCCTTATTTTGCTTCTGATGGCATTGGCTGCCATGGCCTTGAATATCAGTGTGCTAAGTCAGCGCGAAGATGGGGAAAAAATCGCCATTGTCCGGAATGCCGACAAAGCTGTTTTCACTTTTTCGGAGCCTTCAGAAGTCTCTCTGTTCGTCTGCCTGCCCGATGCTGATGCCGAAAAACTTGAGATCAATCAACCGCTTAAGTCAATGGAAATGCCGTCGAAAACCCTCGATGTGCTCCAAATGTCAGAACCCAGGCCGCTCGAAATCTCTCCGGCTTTCGCAAAAAAACATGATCTGGATACACATGTCATGTGTACGGTATCTCCCATGTTTAATGTGACACCAGGTGCTGCTGCGCAAGTTCAAAGCGAAAATTTGGACCCCAAACTTTTGCCCGGCGTCGTCGATTTGAAAGTTTCCGAAGCCGTGGTGGTGCCAGCCCCCGAAAATGCCTTTGTCGTAGCCGCCGTCTCCTCGGGACAATATCCACTGCTCGAAGTTTTTCTTTATTTTGTCTTTCTCGTAACGCTGTGGATGGCTGGCGCACAAGGTGCCAAAGCATGGTGGCAATGTAAATCCTCAAATCGGCCTCAAATCCTCAAAGACATGCGGTTTTATGATGCGCCTATCGCGTTTATCTGTGCGCTCTTTATCGCAGCCTGCCTGTCTGTATTCGTCGGGACTCGGGTGAATGCTCATACCAGTTCATTGCTGCCAGGATTTTGGGAAATGACTGTCATGCTGGCGGCGAATTTCGTCGCTTTTCTGCTGACAGCTGCATTTTATGCCTTAAAAAATTCTCGAAAAACGTCGAAAATCGTTTCAGAGGCAAACGCAACGCCTCCCACAGATGCAGAACAGACCAAAACAGAAGCCCAGAACATCCCATCGACAGATAAACCTGAACACGCTGAACCGAATGCGACCTGGAAAACCCATCTGACACACTTGTTTTTGCGTCCGGAAACGCCCGAACCTTTCCCCATTTGGCTGCCGCTTGCTTTGGGTATCGGGCTTTCATTGACAGCTGTGGTTGCGGTGATGTTTGCGCCTGTCCCTGGGCTGTCCACCGTTGAAATGGCTTCACAGCTGACATCAACTTGTCTGCTGACTGCACATTTCGCCGTTTTCGCCGGTGTCTCCGAAGAATGCCTCTTCCGTGGGGTCATACAAAGCAGCCTGGAAGCTCGCCAGAACGCCCAAAAACCAGCCCTGATCAATGCTGTTGCCATTCTGATCACAACGTTTTTATTTGTCCTTATTCATGTGCCACAGTCCATTGATCATCTTTGGGCGCTGATGCCTATCGGAATGGTTTCGATCGTGGCCGGATGGCTCAAACTACATTACAGATCCATTTTTCCGGCGATTCTGTTACACATGACTTACAATTCTGTGTTGCTGTTGCCGTCTATTCTTGCCTGATGGATTGAGGGGGAAATTTATGTCTGCACGTTTTATTGCCATTGCCGGAAATATCGGCGCCGGAAAATCGACGATGGTCGGGTTCTTGTCACGCCGTTTTAATCTCAATCCGCTTTATGAACCGGTCGAAGACAATCCGTATATCGCGGATTTCTACGAAGATATGAAACGATGGGCATTCAATTCGCAGATTTTTTATCTGTCGCGGAAATTTGCTTTGCATCTCGAAGCACAAAAGATGAATCAGCGCGTCATTTTGGATCGCACCATCTATGAAGATGCCGAAATTTTTGTCGAAAATTTACGCCGTCGCCGTGGAATTACCACACGCGATTACAACACATATATGGAGCTCTACAAAACTATTCGTTCGGAGCTTCAGCCGCCCGATCTCGTGATTTATCTGCGCTGTTCCGTGCGCGGTGTGCGCCGACGCATCAAAAAACGTGGCCGCGAATCCGAAATGGCCATTCCGTTGAGCTACATTCAGCGGCTGCATGCGCAATATGAAGCATGGTACGAAAATTACGATTTGGGTCCCAAAGCCGTCATCGAAACTGAAAATCTCGATTATCTCCGCGATACTATTCATCGCATGGATTTGATTCAGCAAATTGAAGATCTTTTGAAATAGAATCGAACGATTTGGCTTTATGGTCAACATGAGGCGGCACGGGGCGTTGCGGGGTGTCCCCGCAAAGGGGGTAGG
>JAGBXG010000191.1 GCA_017629415.1 Pseudomonadota bacterium
AGGTCAGAGCATCATGACCTGAGCTTCTTTCGTGTTTAGCCAGACACGAAAGCCACTGTCAATCAAACAGGCTGATCCAAATCATACAAGGTTAAAACAATGCTTTGGACGACCTCTCTATCGCGCCTTTGGCGCGGTCTCTCCCACAGGGAGAGAAGATTGATTCGCTTCGCTCATCTGACCTCACTATCGCTCTGCGGGCTTTCTCTCCATAAAAGGAGAGAAAGCTGATGCCCTTCGGGCATCGATTTGCAATCTCTGGGATTGCGGCCGCGAAGCGGCATGATGGTGAGTTATTAAGTCTCGTGCTTTTTTGACCTCACTATCGCCCTTCGTGCATTCTCTCCATAAATGGAGAGAAACCTGATTTGTTTCGCTTCGCTCATCGTTTGCAATCTCTGGGATTGCGGCCGCGAAGAGATGACGTTGGGTGAGTTATCAACTCTAGTGCTTTTTTTGATCTCATTAACGCCCTTCGGGGGGCTTCACAAATTGAGCAAAACTTGATTCGCTTCGCTCATCAGAGCAAACTTGAGAGTTTGGCTTATTTCCTTGGACTGACTCAAGGTATTTGGGTGTATCTGATGAGGTTAAAAAATCGGATTTGAGAGCCTCAGCAGTGTATCACTTTGGCCTTTTTGAATGCTTTGTTGCGCGATTTCTTCGTCACCTGTTTTGCTGCGTTTTTTTTCGCGAACTGACATCAGCATGATGGTTTGAAAGTGTTTATATAACAAAGGCGGCTAAAAGCCGCCTTTGTTATATCCATTTGGTTTTGAGTGTATTGCATCGTGGTACAAGGTAATATATTAGATGATATCTAATCACATTGCTTTAACATTTCATGCAAGCAGCGTGTTGTAGGTGTTGATTTGTTTTCATACAGATGCAACGAACCGCCTTGGCAGATTTTGAATTTATCGCAGTGCTGACATGGACCAAGTTTATGTGTCCAGGAGCGGTCTCTGAAATCTTGGTATTTATTATTCCATACTTCAGAAAAACGTTCATTGAGGATATCGCCTTGGTCAAAGACTTGAGATATTTCTGGGCATGCGGCGATTTTGCCGTCGAATCGTATGCCACCGACATTGATTCCAGCTTTGCATTGACACAGGTAGGGTCTAACGAGTCCTTCGTATTCGTCGCCGACAAAACCTTCTTCGGTTAATTCCACTTTGATGTGATCAAGTGATTGTCGTTGATCTCGTATGAAGTCGAGAATGATTTTGATATCGTTATGATCGAGCAGGAGATCTTTATTTTCAGCGGCACGTCCGATGGCAATAACGGGGGCGAGTCTCCAGCGTTTTATTTTTAGATTTTGCACCCATGTTTTCATCTCTTCGAGATGGGGGATGCAAGGTTTTGTTATGGTTGACAGTATTTCTAAGATGCCCCGGTATTTAGCGCAACGTAAATGATGGATGGCGTCTACGACGTGTTTTGAAGCGTTAGGACAACGTTGTTTATCGTTAATTTCTGGGATACTGTCGCAAGAGAGGGAGATGGAGTGTATTCCGCATTGAACCAGACGCTCTGCAGTTTCAGCGTTTAGGAGCGTCGAATTGGATACCATGCCATAGTAGAATCCTCGCTCCTGCAATCGTTTGAAAATATCAAATATGTCCGGTCTAAATAAAGGTTCGCCGCCAGTGACAGCAATCATGACTTTTTGAGGCACAAAGTCATCAGCGATTTGATCGATAATATCAAGCCATTGTTGAGTCGTTAACTCTGTGCTGTTGCATGTATTTGTGCAATCGCTACCGCAATAGCGGCAGCTGATATTGCATCGTCTTGATACTTCAAGGAATAAATATTCCAATTCATGTTCATCGCGTTGAATGGATGATTGGATTTGGTGAAGTTTCCATTTGAAGTGATTAAAAATCATTTGTTTGAGGTTTGGCATGGTGTTTCTATAAAAATAGATTGAATTGGAAAGGTTTATTCCTCAGATTTATTTCTACAATCGATGTATGGAAAATCGATGAATTCACGCACACAATCTATTTGTTCTGCACCTGTTTTATCTCCGCAACAGTTGTCAATGTTTTCCTTTGTATATTGACAAATCCCATCATCGCCATATATTTGATCCATACATTCGTTATATAGCCCAAATTCGTCGGTATTATGACAACAATCCTCGATTTCTTCTTTAGACATTATAGGTCCATATTCACATGCCGTTGTTGAGGCACCTAGTCCAAATAATGCACCGAATGTTACAATAATGCGTTTTAATAGTTTTCTTTTCATTTTTTTCTCAAATAAGTAGATCACACTCCTGTGATACTGATGAATGCGTTATCGACAGCCGATCGACAGCCGCGTATGGTTTTTTATCACGCAATTCCTCTTCAGTCGCTTAATCTTGGTTGAGTATGAGTTGAAAAAGTTATTTCTATAATTTACAGCCTTTTGTAGGTTGTAAATTTACATTATTGTATATGCATATATAAAAAAATACAAGCATTTAAATGCCTAAAAAATATGAAGAATGATCATGTGTTGTGTTAGAAATGATCCGTGGTTATGATGGTAGTTTCATGTAATTTGATTAGATTTGGTGTGGCAAGTAAAGATGCCGCCAGCGTATGGCATAGCCGGCGGCTGGCGGCCGTATGCGTAGCATAGGCCGGCAAGCAGGGCGTATCGGGCGAAGCCCGATAGCGCCGTAGGGGGCTTGGCCCCCTTTTAGAACCCTCCATAAAACGACATATTCTTTATAAACTAGATGCCATATGAAGGATCAATCACGATATATGTAGAGCGATAGATACTATTTCCGATATCTTTTTTATCCGTAGCAGGTTTTTCACCTCCGAAACCCGCGTTTCCTTCTCTACTACTACCGTTAGAACTTGTACACTGGCTAGTATTGTTCGTACTATCGCATTTGAATAGATTGTTCGCATCTTCACGAGCTTTAGGCGCATCACCGCCAAAGCCATCAAATCCGTCGCCACCATAAAGTACGCTTTGCGCTACAATATACTCTTCAGGTTTTCTAAAGATATTATAAAGATATGTCCCTACCCCAATATTGATATTGGTTTGTGCCAAGAATGCTACTTTTTCATCGGATGTCATGTCATCTCTGTAGCCTGCATCTGCCAACTGGGACTGATTGAGCACGAAAGCAACACCGATGGCTTGTCCAGCTAACCCTGCGGCACCACCGCCACCGCCGCCACCAGTTCCACCGACACCGCCGCCACTGGCTAACAAACAACGCTTCCTGTTAGGTATTTCTTCAGGTTCAAAGAGCCCACCATCCCCACGCCAACCGCCATATCGTCCGGATTGACCAGGTTGACCGTTGCCACCGATGCCAGGCGTTAAATCCAAAATATTATAACTTCCCGCGCTTCTTGGCGTAACATTCAACTCCAATTTTCGCGCCGACAAACTGGGAGGTGTCAACTGCATACCGATGACAGTTGCGCCTGTACCACCTGCCTGACCGCCATGTCCACCGCAGCCACCGTGTCCACCTGAACCTGCATGAATCCAATATTTAGATTTGGGTGAACTTGTATTCTTATCCCAATCATCCCATTGCATGAGCATGCCATCAACCGAACCACCGCCGCCGCCACCACCGGACAAGCCATAGGTACCATTTCCGATTGATGTATCGCTGTCAACGGTCAAACCGTGTTTGCTCATTTTAAAAGCATAAGGATCTTTTTTGAAAACACGTTGATTATTTTCATCTAATTTAAAGAATGATCCACCTTTGCCACCTTTGCCATGTTCACCATTGCCAGCGCATTTGGCAAAACCTTGAGGTACAGACGTTTGTGTTGGATTTGATGAAGTCGATGAATCCGCTGGTTTAGTACATGCATAATAATCATAGCAATCCTCACACTCGGTTTGCTCCATTTCTGCACAAGACTGTTTATTTTCTTGAATATTATTGTAGGTAACCCTAGTGCCTCCTTTTATGACATCATTCGCAGTACCACCGTTGAATCCATTCGCTCCGCCCGTGTTAACCCACACGCGTTTTGTTTCATTCATTTGATTTACAGTATGTTCTGGGTATGCATAGACATACATTTCTGTAGAACGTGCACCAGGAATGCCACCTCTTGGATCTGAGCCATCGGGACATACATATTGCATGACGGATGACATACCACTTTCAATATACGGCCATAAGACCTTTTCATTTTCTATTTTATATTTTGAACGATCAAACTTTTGATAATAAGGTTTTGTGCTATGTGTGATATTGCTGAGATAATACGACATCGTATAGTTATATGGCTGAGTTTTTTCATCGCGATTTGCCTCATACACGTATCTATCCATACGCGCATTAATACCACTTGCAAAAGACGGTTTGAAGAACTGCTCTTGACAACGCCACTCGCCATTCGAATATTTCGTACATGTTGGATAGGTGCGCTCTTCATAAATATTATTAGAATTATGTGCTTCCTGAGTTCTATCCAATCCAGGCGCTCCAATCACGGATAATGTAGACTTGTCAAAAGTCACATCTGCACATCCAAAAGGACCACAGGTGAGACCCACCATCGTAATGCCATTGGGTGAGGATACCTGATATTGACTGCCATTAAAGATAAGATCCATATTGCTGAAAAGCACCGACATGGCATCCGGCAATGGCATATAAGATCCATCAGATCGTTTCCATGCGCGTCCATCGTTAGCATGAATGAACGGTACAAAGTTTTGACCACCTCTGTCAAATGTATTGGGTAATTGATAATTATATGTCGTCACCACACCACTATTGGGAACCCAACTATTCAGACCTGTTTGACCATCATACTGCACCCCAAATCCACCGTAAATACGTACGCGATGTTTAGGCGGATAAATCTCACCCGGCAGTAAATAATTTTGGGCACAGCCCGTCGTTGGAACGGAAGGTTCAGGCAATGGCGTACCATCTTCCGAAAGCTTGGGTGAAATACGTGATGTATCACCACATTTTAAGCCTCTGTCGACATTGGAACCGGATGTACACCCCGTTCCAGTCAGTTCACAATTGATTTGAGCTAAAGTCTTTCCTTGATTTTCTTTAGGTGGAACAGGAGTGGAAAGGGGTTGATTGTAAAGATATTCATTCATAGCATAATGGAGCGTCGTAACGGGTATCGCAATCGCAGTTTTTGCCCATGGATCCTCTGCATATGTTGATTTTCCAACTTCAGTACTCACAAAAATATCCTGACAACGCAGATCCCCATTGGCACCAATCGTTTGACCACAGGCCTTCGTCAGGGCTTTTTGAAGCGAAGCTAATGGGAATTGTGCGGTGCCATCTTGCTCGTCATTTCCCATCGCATTCCCTTCACCTTTGGGCGCATATTTATGGACAAAAACGGCGTTACTCGCATCATAATCATAGCCATCGCAGTTAGAGTCAATACCATCACCAAAGAAGTCATGGGATCGCGGCGTAAACATGGCATATCGAACGACTTCACCATAAAGTTTATGGGTAAGCGCACCACGATAATGGTTGCAAGCGGTTATTTCAATGGTACAAATATTAATTGAACCATCTGCATTTTGGGCACCATCCGTGATAATGGCTTGAAAATCTTCATCTATTAAACCGTCACAATCTTCGTCAATACCATTACAGGCCAATGCCATGCTTTCTTGATCATTTCCCGTATAAACACCATCCGTAACCGTGTTGCCCCCATCTGCAACACAGCTTAAATGCATTTCAACACCAGAACCTGTCGTGGCATGACATACAGTTACACCCTGATCATTGCATGAATCACCATTGGTATTCATAATAGAACAGGTTTCGCCAATACCAAACTGATAAACCCACTCGTTATTGGGGTCTGGGTAATAATAACTTCCATATCCATCGCCTGTTGCATCATTACAGTCGTTATCAATACCATCACAAACGTCATAATGAATGTTATCACTCCCTTTATATCCAGGTAAGCATTTCCATGGATTCGTGGGATCATGCTCGCCTTCTTCTCCGGTGCATTCAATGCGACTTGGATATCTGCGCGGATCGCGATCATCACAATCCCCAATGATACTGCCACCTCTCTGCCACATAAATTCTGGAGCATCTGCATCAAATGCACTGCCATTGACAGCATCCCATGATGCATTGGCATTATAATATGAGTTGCCAAATGCATAACACTGAGTATTTAATGAATTCACTTCGTAAATCTGATCACAACAATAGGCCTGTTTGTATAAATCACCTGTTGCAATCATATCTTCGTCTTCATCCGCTGCATATATAGCTGTTTTACCATCCGTCTCATACCCATTTTTATCTTTAATAACAGGTAACTCTAATGGCGTGACAGATACAGGATATGTCAAAATACCTGCTTCGGTTTCTGTGCTCTCATAGGTGATATCGACAATTTTAACTTCACATCCATTGTCAGACTTGCCGTCACAATCCCCATAACCTTCTTCGCAAGTATTCAAACATTGAGTCAAATAGGTCGATTCATCATCAGGATTATATTTAGAAACATAATAACTGTCATCAATCTGTTCAAAACTCAGATCGGGATCTTTATAGGTTTGTGTCGTCGGCAGAAGTTTACACCCTATTGATGTATGTTTATTTGGATCTGGATCCATATGACATGGATCATTACAGAAACGACAATGATCTGCACTTCCTAATAATTCAAAACTATCAATTTTACCATTACAGTTGGTATCTGTTGGTTCTATCGTACAAACTTTGGGCAATTCATCGGGTTTGTAGTTCGTCTCTTTGTCTAACGCATTACAGTCGAACCGTTTATCCTCACAATGTCCATACCCTTGCCCATCGCCATCGGCATCGGCACATGTACCACATGACAATGCTGATGGCACACAAACCTTATCCCCTTCTTCCGTACCATCTAATGTACGGACTTTACATTCAAAACCAAGCGGACAACTCGCCGATGAACCGCATTTGGGCAAACAACTGCGACCTACACAAAGCTCAGATTCACCACATTCACCATCACCCTCACATTCCATACAGAATGTCTTCTCATACCGAATGCCTGCCACATCATTGGGACGACAAATCGATGCAAACGGAACACCCGTTTGCATCCGAGTCTTGTCTAACTTTTCATAAAATGGCAACCCCAAGGTCTCGCCTTCTGCAGAAACAGGCGGATAAGGCGAATCTCCAATCACGGCCACATGACAGCTAAACTTCGTCACCCCCGTATTCAAACTTTCGCAACTCGCGGCATTCTTGGTACAATCCATCGAACAAATACCATAACCTTCGGGAATGCGACTGTCTAACACCGACACGGGAATCACTTCAGCATCCTTGAGACCTTTCGACAAATTTGTCAAAGGTTCAGACGCCGACATTTCGAACATACAAACACCTTCTGTACAGTCCGAATGCCTTCTGCAAATCGTCCAAAGCATCGAAACTTCAGCATCGTTCGAACTTTCACATCTGCCTTCTACGCTGTTACACTTCTCGCCAGATGGACACGCTTCGTATTTACCAGATTCCGCACAAAGGTAAGCTCCATCTTCAGAACATGTGCCAGGGTGACACGCAATATCTTGCATGACGCACTCGCCATTGACACAATTTTCTACCGTACTGCAGTTGCTCCAAGCCTCGTTTTCACAAAACTGCTTGCCATCCTCACTGCACATGCCAACATTGCATTCTTTACCCAAGCCATCCAAACATACGCCGCGAGGACATCCAGTTCCCAATTCACACGCTTCCCATGTACCCGATTCACCGCAA
>JAGBXG010000192.1 GCA_017629415.1 Pseudomonadota bacterium
AGATGACAATGAGGACAGTGAAAGCACATCCGGCTACGATATCCATGTCATCAATTATCCGATTGCGGGTTTGTCTGAACTGCTCAATACCCTGCAAGCTCATAATATTGACCCCCATGTGGTATTGCCGGCCAACGATGCCATGCCTTATGCCTTAAAAGGTATCTTGGATTTGCCGGAATGCGGTTGGGCCATTTTAGATATTGGTTGTGATAAATCGCTGCTCACGATTGGTATCGGTAATAAAATTTTCCAAACTCGCGCTTTCAAACTTGGCAGTTCTGCTGTCGATCAGGCCTTGATGGAAGCCTTTGAACTGGATGAAAAAGATGCCTGTTATTTGAAAGAAACGAGCGGTTTTATCAGTATTCCAGGCATGGAATATCAGACATTTGCCCAGCTGTATTCACGGCGGAGCCTCAATGCGCCTCAAGAAATTGAATTTCATACGCCTGAATGGATTGGACAAAATGGACAAAAATGGCCTGTTGATCCTGCCGTTTTAGCTCAAGCCTGTGCCCGTGGTACGGAAATTTTAGCCACTGCCGTGCGCCAGACTTTAGCCAGTTTTGCAGCTAAAAATCCGTCCATGACATCATTTCAATTCTACCTCAGCGGCGGCGGTTCCAAACTTGCCGGCATGACAGAGTGGTTTTCTCGCTATTTGGATGTTCCCAGCTCGGATCAACTGCCATTGCGTAACTCAGTACTTAAAACTGACCCGCATTTTTCTCTTGAAGCCGCATCTGTGGCCGTTGCCGCAGAAATCAATATCGAAACGACTTGCACCCTCAATCTCAGACGCGGTCCTCTGGCGCATAAAGGCAGTCTCGCGTATCTCAAAGATAACAAATGGCTTATCGCCAGCCTCGTTATCGGTGTGATTATCGCCCTCGTCTTTATGATCAATACACATACCCAAAAAGTAGAATCCGAACACGCAAAACTTAAATCTGCACTTTCAGAAGCCACCGAAAGTGTGTTTGGCAAAAAATTGCTGAAATATAATCAAATCGAAAGTGAAATCGCTGCCAGTGAAGGGTTTTCATTCATCCCGGAACGCACAGCATTTACGCATTTTGCATGGATATCCAGCCAGGTAAATGACAACCTTTCAGATGTTGAAATGGATTTAAACTCTCTGGATATCGACACACAACGCAAAATTGTCACCATTCGAGGAGAAGTGGCCGGCGACGATGGCTTGCCACGCTTTATGCAGCTCCTCGAACAATATGAATGCTTCCCAAACGAAATTCCAGAACCTAAAACGAGTAAAGTGAAAGAAAGAACGGCCTTTACCCTGCGCGTCGATGCTAACCAGTGCAAGATGGGAGGTGACAGTGAGTAACCCTGCATTCCTCGATAAAATTCAAGGAAAAATACAAAAACCTGAAGCCATCACAAACTTGCAGAATAAAATTTCTGAAAAATGGAATGGCCTCCAGCCCCGTGAACGCATCATGCTCGTCGGCATGGTCATCGCCCTGACCTTGATGGGGGGATATATTCCCGTATCAATGGCCTACAACAAACTCGAACAACAACAGGCAGAAATTAACGAGTTCAGAAAATCTCTCGAATATCTTGCCGATAATCAAAGCATGTATCAGCAAAATATGGCTAAAAAAGAAGCCATGAGAAAAAAACTGATCAATGCTGACTCCAAAATTGCAAGCAAATTGACAAGCATGGCTTCGTCAATCGGATTCGATGTGACCGTAACCCCGAAAGATCCACATAAAACATCTGACGATTCCGGCGCCGAAGAACAAGAAATTGAAGTCACACTCAAAAATGTGGAATACGCCAAATTCCTCGAATATCTCGTCCAGATTCATAAACTGGAAACGCCCATTTTTATGCGGCATATCAACATGAATCGTACCAGCAACTTGAGCAATTCCGACACAAAGATGACGGTCTCTATTACGCTTATTTCTTATCGACTCAAGGAACAGAATGAAACGTAAAATTCTTACTATACTCGGCCTGTTCGTTCTCTTTGATCTCGTCTTGGTCGGTGCCGTCTTCTTTATGCTGCCCACCAATGAAATTGCACGACTTGCTGAAAAAAATATCGAAAAAGCTCTCAAGCAAGAACAAACCGTCAAAATTGAAGACCTCTCTATCAGCCCTTTGATGACGGCAACCATCGAAAAATTCAGTCTAAGCCCCCGAAATGCAGCTCCCATTGACGAAAGTCTCGCCATGGAAGGCGGTACCTTCAGCGGCTTCTATTGCGCACCATACGTGGAACCACAGCCCGTTGTCATCGACGAAATTTTTGTCAACCCCGATGCCTTTGCCTCATTAAGCAAAAAATATGGCGGATCCTTTGAGTTGAAAATTCAACAAGGTAAAGTCACCGGCGATGTCAAAACTAAAGGCAGTGTCATTGAAGTCAAAGCAAACGGCGAAACCATCTCACTCAACGACTTTGCACTGTTCTCCAATCTCAGTGGCATGCAGATTTATGGCGAACTCGGATTCACACTGAGAGCCATCTTAAATGCCGGACTTAATCCAAAAGACAAAACGGCTGAAACCACCGAAGAAGAAGAAAAGACAAAAACAGAAGAAGACACCGCAGAATCCGCAGATAATGCCACCGAAAAAGGCAAAAGATCCGGAAGAAAAAATCGCCCAAATCGCCCAAATCGAAAATCACACCAAACAGATAAATCTGAAAGTCTGCTCGCTGAAGCCCATGTCAATCTGAATACTTCCATGACGGCAATATGCCCGAAACGACTGAAACTTGGCGGCATTCCCCTCGATTTGCCCTTCACCGTATTCGGCAATATCGAAGCAGAACTCGAAGTCAAAGACAACAAACTCATCATTCATAAACTGACATCTGACGGACCAGATATCAAACTTGATATCACCGGTGATGTCATGCTCAAATCAAAAACAAACGCCAGCCCCAGACTCAATATCCATGCCGTTATCTTGCCCAGCGAAACCTGGGTGACGGAAAATGATATGAAAGTCATCTATCAAATGTGCGAAAAACATCCCGATGGTTCGATCGAACTCGATCTCAAAGGTTCTGTCAAACGCCTGAAACATGAATGCGGCACTCCCATCCCGGAACCCGTAACCGAAAAACCTCAAAAAGACGAAAAATCGAACGATAAATCGGATAACACTAAAGACGATAAATCCAACAAAGCGAAAGACGATAAATCCAATAAAACCAAAGACGATAAATCCAACAAAGCGAAAGAAACAAAATCAGATAATACCCCATCTGAAACAGAAAGAGCTAAACCCACAAACGGCCGAAACAGACCGGAAAGAAGACTAGAAAACAACTCCGATGAACAAGCCGTAAACCGAGCTGAATCCCCCTCCGGAAGACCGGCGCGCATGATGGGAAACCGGAGCAATGAAATGCGCAGTGAAGGGGGAATGCGCGGCGAAGGCGGAATGCGCGGCGAAGGCGGAATGCGCGGTCCCGGACGCGACCGTAATTCACAACGCCCGAGAACCAATATGCAAATGCCTTCAGACTTCAGAACACGTAATGTGCGTGTCAATCAAGATATGGAAAATATCCAAAATTCTGTTGAAGCGGATATCAGACGTCATGGCCGCGGCCGTGAACGTATGCCAAGCAGAAATTTTGATGTTGTGAACAATGAAGAATAAGGAGATTGAAAATGAGTGAAAAACAAGTGATTCATGGCATTCTTAACCGTAAAAGTATCCGTCAGTTCAGCGGTGAAGCCGTCAGCCGCGAAGATCTCGATACCATCCTGCGTGCAGGTATGGCTGCTCCCTCAGCCATGAATTATCAGCCCTGGATGTTCCTCGTCATCGATAACCGTGAACTGATGGACAAAATCGCCGAAGTTCATCCCTATGCCAAAATGCTCAAAACTGCAGGTGCTGCCATCATCGTTTGCGCCGATAAAGAACGTTTCATCAAACCGCCTATGACCGATTTCTGGGTTCAGGATTGCTCCGCTGTCACGCAAAATATTCTGCTGGCCGTGGAAGACCTCGGACTGGGCGCAGTCTGGTGCGGTGTTTATGCCAATCCTGCCCTTGCCGATCAGTTCAAATCCTACCTCGATTTGCCCGAAAATATCATTCCCTTCAGCTTGATTCCTATCGGACATCCCGTTGGCGAACACCACGCCAGAGACAAATACGATGCTTCCAGAATTCACTGGAATCAATGGTAATCTGAGCTTTCGCTATTGGCCTGCGGCCAATACGCTTCAGCAAGCGGCTATGGCTTCGCCATACGCCGCTTTTTTGGCATTGGTTTCCATATAACACGTGTTTATCTTCAAATACTGAGTGCAAAGTCTGCCCACATCGAGGAGAATTTCCATGCATGCCCAAAAACAAAATTCAAATTGGAATCCCGACATTGGCTACCAAAGTTATGGGCAAGAAACCCCAAACATGGGACATCCTGCATCTGAACGTGCCGCACTTGAACTCGAACGTGAAATGCTGATTCAGGAATACCGCTGTGACCGAGATGCCATCCTCTCAGCCATCAAAGATGCACTCAAAAACAGGCGATACTCTGAAGCACAAGAGTTTGTTTATAAATACCGTGCCGCCGCCAAAACTGACGAAGACTTCTGCGTGCTGGCACGAATGACTGCCCAAGGACTTGAAAAATATCAGGCCATCTCAAAACTTGTCACTGCCCTCGAAGCCACCCCAGACGACGATTACCGCATGCGCTTAGGGCTGTGCGACCGCATCTTAAAAATACAGCCCGATAACGCCGAATACCAAAAAGAATATAAACGATGCCAAAAAGCTTTGGGACTCAATGAACAGCAATCTTCGGCACTTGTCACCACAGATAAACCCCTCAAAACACAGGCACAGTCCATCACAGGCAAATTTGCCGCCTTTTTCTATATTTGGGCCGTCTTAATCAATGCCAGTGTCGGCATCCCATTCGCTGCACTCGCAGATACTACCACGGCCCAAGTCTCCATTGCCCTCGGCATGCTCCTGCTGACAGTCGTTCAGGGCTTCCTCTTGTGGCCAAGCTCTAAGAAACACGCTTATTCCGTCACGTCATTTTTCCTTCGCATTGCCGTTTCCTTCGTTCTTTTCACCATTTTTATATCACTAGCTGTCTAAACATGAGTCATCATCCATTCATGTCACAAAACCGTTAAATCTCATACGATGCCAAGAGAATAAGCCTTTTGACAATGTTTGGGGCAAAGCCCCATCAAAACTTTGTGTTACCCAAGGGGCGTTACGGGGCGAAAGCCCCGTATCGGGGGTAGGCGCGTATTTGCGCAGCAAATAGCGCCGCAGGGGGCTTGCCCCCTGCCATCAAAATCATTCAAATAATCCTACCGCCACTCATAAATCGCATCGGCACTGTCCAAATAAAGTTTATGACCGTTCTGAATAAAACCGGTAGCCAGCCATGGCAACGGGATTTGAGCCACTCTTTGGCCTGTTTTGCGCTCCAAAACGAGAATGGCACGGTCAAAGAGAAAATAAATATTGTCGGCATAAGACCAGGCATCTCGCGGCATCGAAACGGTACGATATTTCCATAATGGCGCCTGATTTTGAACATCATAAGCCAACAAATATCCCCCGACTTCCGAAAAGATAAAAGTATGATTCTGACCGCAATGGATAAAATCAGATTCGATCACATTGACTTGCCAATCAAATTCGGATGTTTCGAAATTCCATGAAGCAAATTGTCCGGGACCCGGCATAAACATCAGCCTGTTTTGAAGCTGACAGCTGTGACGCATACGCAATCTTGACGAAGTTTCAATCGGTTGATGCGTCAAAATATTGCCATCGCGGCTGATTTCAAACACCGCTTGATCATTAATCACCCCAATTTTCTCAGAATCCGAGCCCAATCCGCGCAGACCTCCAGAAAGCCGCCGAGTTTGCCATTTCATCAACCCTGTTTTGCGATCCAGACATTGAATTTCAAATCCACGCTGCTGCTGTGAACGATTGGCGGTGTAAAGGCAAATGAGATCATCATCGATATGTAAGCCGACATCATCCAATGTCATGGCATCCTGAAATGTCAGCAGGGATTTCCAGGCATGGGTCGCACGAGTCGGCTGATAATAAAGTGCCAATTTAACCGGTGTTTCAGCGGCAACAATATATGTTGCTTCTCGCGCGCAATAAATCGCTGCAATATCGGAAATCGAAAGACTTTGAGGCGGCGTATAAAGGGACTGAAGATGCCGCAAGCTATGCACAGGTTTAGTTCCAGCGGCATCCAAAGAAAGTACGCAGCCATGCGGATAATATTGATGCGATGGCAGCCGAACGGCTTTGAGTTCATCGCTCAAAACTTGCGGCATCAATCCCTGCGTCCGCATCCATTGTGCTGTCTGTTCGGGATTAATTGCCGTGAATGTCGGAAAAACCTGCGTCAAATGATGCCAAAATTGCGCATCCACACTGCCTTCATTACTGACAGGCACTTCATCTTGCCACTCAAAATGCCAGCCATCCCAAACCATACTCAAGTCTTTCGGACCATAAAACTTCATGCTGAGAACATAAGCATATTCGGCACGCATGGGAGCTGTTTTCGACACACGCTTGATTCTGTTTGTTTGTTTCTTAAATTGAATTTCGAGCCGCCCCCAAACTTCATCATGCTTGTCAAGCTGCGAAGTTTTTTTCAACTCCCAAGGCTGCGGCACATGGGCATGCAGCAAGTTCCACAAACGTTCTTCAAATGCATCGAGCTTGGACTTGGGAATACCGCGAATCACAAATTGAGTGCGTATCGGAAGCCGCTGATCATCAGAGGGATATTGGCTTAAAAGGGTACGATTGGTGGCTTGAAACAATTTGGGCAGAGATTCGTCGTCATGGACATCAAGGATCCTTGGCAAATCCAGAATTTGAGCCTCTGATTTGAGATCATTTTGTTCAGACACCACGTTTAAAGCATCAGCAGAGGTATCGGCTTTAAACTGAGCCATGGTCTGCGTTGCCCTATCGATATCACTGATTTGCGCATGCTTTGTCGGACGCTCTGTATGTGTTTCTTTGCATGCCGTCATCCATAAAAGACATAGAATTGATATCACATAGAAAACGCGCATACGATAACTGCTTAATCATCCTGCTTAAAGCACAGGCAACGTGACTGAGGATTGAACTATAAGACCAAAATGTGTAAATGAACGGGCGCTTTTAAACCCTTTAGTAAGGGTATTTAACAGGTTTACGGTTGATTCATCAGAATTTTCACAGATATTTTTGATATTCTTTTACCAATGTCTTCATCCCCATTAAAATCATCCTTCAAGTCAGAATTAGAAACCGCATTTCAAAGTGAATATGGCATCATTCCGCCATCGTCTCTGAGATCTAAACGCACCTATGTATGTGCCAAACATCCTCATAAAGATGCCTTTTGTTTATGTGCAAAATGCGGCAAACTGTTATGTGAAAAATGCGAGATGACAGTTTCAGGCCGTCGTTATTGCGAGACATGCTTGATAGAGGATGACGGTTTACGCGCCTCGTTCGAAGAGCAATTTTTCAAATCACGTCAAAAACCAGCCGAAGAAGAGGAGCAAATCGAATGGAAAGCCCCTAAAACCATTCGAGAAATCCCGGTTGCGATTTTAAACATGATGTCGAACAGTCAACGGTTCTTTAAAACTGCAAAAGACAGTTCATTTGTCGCGACTTTTATCATGGCGTTTATTGCATTGTTGCCGCAAGGGATTTACCTGTATCTGGCACAGCTAAAAGAGCTCATTCCCCAACTGCCCGAGCAGTTTCAGCCCTATTTAGAGCAAATAAGCAATTTTTCGGACATATCGTAGATAGGCATTGCGTGTGCTGTAACGCTGATTCGTTTACTGATCTTGGATATATTG
>JAGBXG010000193.1 GCA_017629415.1 Pseudomonadota bacterium
ACAAATCAACGGTCTCCTGCGAAAATGGGACATGCAAAGTGACGGCATGTGCCTCCGGGTATCACCCCAATTCAGGCTATACGGCATGTTTAACCAATTCCTCGACAGAATGCGGCACGACGACAAGCTCAACCGTAAAGAACTGTGATACATCGATTGGCAATTCAGCCACCACAACATGTAGTGCAGGCACATGCAAAGTGACCAAATGTAATTCCGGATATCACCTCAATTCTGGCGGTACCGGTTGTGTTCAGAACTCCAAAACAGCATGCGCAGCCCCCAACAGTTCGACGACAACCGACTGCACAGCAATTTCGAACGTCAACGGCACCTCGTGTTCCTCTACGGGCAAATGTGTGGTGGAATCGTGTGATTCCGGATATCACATTACAAATTCCAACAAAGCAGGCTGCACCAAGAACACGAATACATCCTGTGCTTCTACGACATCATATTCGCCCGACAACTGCACAAAAATCGATAATGTCAACGGCACTTCGTGTTCCTCTGCAGGCAAATGTGTGGTGGAATCGTGTGATTCCGGATATCACATTACAAATTCCAGCAAAGCTGGCTGCACCAAGAACACGAATAGTTTATGTGCTTCTACGACATCGTATTCCACCAAGAACTGTTCCTCCGGTGTGACCAAATATTGTGTCTCCGGCACATGCAAATGTTCCACGGACGGCAGTCTGGTATTGAATTATAACGATACGGCATGCGTCAATAAAGCATGCGACGGTGTCTATGGCGTCACCGGAGCCAAAACAGGCACGAGCAGCTGCATCGCTACAACTTGCGCAAGCGGCTATAAATACGATTATGATCCCAACGATTCATCATGGGGTGTCTGTCGTTATATCACCAGCAACGTCAGCGATTGCAAAACCAAGCTTCCCGGCGTAAGCTCAGCCAAACTCATGGGAGGCGGCAGCATGTGTCAGGCAACGGGCTGCAAATCAGGTTACAAGCTGAGTCACGGTGTTTGTTACCCCAATTAATTTCATGGATTCATGCCACTCTGCATGAATCCCTACAAAATATCTCAATAAAACTCGGGCGGGGCGTTGCGGGGCGCCGTCCCCGCATCGGGGGTAGCCGCGTATTTGCTTGCAAATAGCGGCGTAGGGGGCTTGGCCCCCTCACGCATGCGCAAAGAAGAAATATCTGTTTGAAGCATTGTCAGTCCCTGAATGTGCTGAGGATATGGCAGTTGCAATGACGTGATTAAAATATTATCAATATTATGCTTTTATAAATATGGCTGACATATGACACCATAAATGTGATTCGAACTCAATTTGGAGGAAAATATGAAAAAACTGTTGGTAGCGTTATGTGTTTTATCTGGCTATATGATGACGGCTTGTGAAAACGATTGCGATAAGACTTGCGATTCATCGGACTGTAACTGTACCGCATGTGAGAACGAAGAAGGGTACTGCGGCAACGGGACAATCGAACTCGGAGAACACTGTGACGGTGTGAATTTTGCGGCCGCAACATGTGCGACAGTCATGGGTCCGGGTTGCACCGGGGAACTGACGTGCAGTACATGCAAAATCGACACATCCCATTGCACATGTCCAGTTCCGGAGACGAAGCTGTGCGGCAATGGCAAGCTGGATTCCGGGGAACAGTGCGACAAAACGAATTTTGGAACGGCAACGTGTGAGTCCATGATGCCGGGCTCTTCCGGACAACTCCAGTGCAAAGATGATTGCATGATTGATCTGACTGGTTGTTCGCAGTCTGAACCTCCAGTTCCAGTATTATGTGGCAACAGCAAACTTGAAACCGGGGAACAATGCGATGACGGCAATGTGAAAGACGGCGACGGCTGCTCGAAAGATTGCCAGAAAGAAGAAGTGCAGCTCTGTGGCAATGGGAAGATTGATTCAGGAGAGCAATGCGACACGAATCATTTCGGAGGCTATACCTGCGGTATCAAATGTGCAGAGGCAGGCATGGCCTTTTCGGGGACATTTACATGTACGGATCAATGCATGATCGATGAAAGCGCGTGTCAATGCATTGCTTCCGACGTTGCGATATGTGGCAACGGCGAAGTCGAGACCGGGGAGCAGTGCGATGACAGCAATGTGAAGGACGGCGACGGCTGCTCGAAGGCTTGCAAAACCGAGGTTTGCGGTAATGGCGTGCTCGATCTTGGCGAGTCGTGCGATGACGGAAATACGGCAGACGGAGATTGCTGCAGCTCGGCGTGCAAGCTTGAACACAGCGCGTCCTGTAACGGCACCTGCGGGAATGGCATCATTGAGTTTGGGGAAACCTGCGATAAAGATAACCTGGGATATTATACCGGCATGGGCGCAGAAAAGGTCTGCGAGCTGTTTGGCTATCAGATGACTTCTTCGGCAAAAGTGTCCTGCTCGGATGATTGCCAGATCGTGCTGGATTGTCCGGTACCCAAGTGCGGCGACGGCGTTCTGGATGATGGGGAGTTCTGCGATGGGAACTTGATTCGCAACAACTATACCTGTCAGTCAATCTTTGGGCCAGGGTCGACGGGAACGCTTAAATGCGACGACACCTGTCTGCATACCGACAAATCCAGCTGTACAGCCCCCTCCACCTGTGGGAATGGCAAGGTCAACGGTAACGAAAAATGCGATCCGAATCTCGAAGATGAAAACAAATTCCTCTGCTCGTCCTATTATCCTGGCAGTACCGGCAAACGCGTATGTACCAGTGTCTGCCGATGGGCGGATGACGCATGTACTGTCCCGTCCACATGCGGCAATGGCAGCTGGGATGAGGGTGAAGACTGCGATCCCAGCGTGTTCATGTCCTATGCGCAATCATGTGCGCTCGAGATGGGCGCGGGTTCGACCGGGACGGTTCTCTGCAATGAGCATTGCAAGTTCTCTTATTCGCTGTGTACGCAGTCGCCCGCCTGCGGCAACAACAAGACTGATAACGGCACAAATGGCACTCCACGCTATCACGAAGTCTGCGATGGCACTGACTTGAACGGCAAGACATGCGCGAAACTGCTTGGCAGTGAATATACAGGCACACTCGGCTGTCTTTCCAATTGTTCTGGTTACGATTATACCCACTGCAAACTCAAATAGTTCCGTTTGATATTTCATTCCATTTGATATGGCTCCCCTTCGCGCCCAAAGGGCGCGATACGGCTCGCTGGGCCGGGCTATGGCATTCGCCATACGCCCGGCCTTTTATTATGACGCCGTTCTTCAAGCTCATTCACAAAAACGTCAAATCCATTGCAGGTTCCAAGGGGCTGAGCCCCTTGGCGGGATTTGGGGCGGAGCCCCAAAAGAACTTTGCGTACACCGTGCCCCAATGGTTCAGAGATTCCCGAAAATAAATCTAATGACAATTCAGAAAATGGCACATCAATCTTCTCTAAAGGATCTGTCAAAACACCATTTCTGATACGATTTTGAGTTGTTTCATCACTTTCAGGAATCTCATATTTAGATTTATCATAAGTATATGCATCCGCTCCAGAAAACATATTTTTTGTCGTTTCAATGCTTGATAAATCAAAATCTACCGGTTGATTAAAGCTCTTGGCATCGAGAAACATTCCATACATGCTGACAACTTTGCGAGTATCGAATTTCACCGGCTGATTAAATGCACTGGCTTCTAAAAACATCAATGACATATCTGTCACATTGGATGTATCAAAATTGACAGGTTGATTAAAGGATTGAGCACGATAGAACATGCTGCTCATATTCGTAACGCTGGATGTATCAAAATTGACAGGCTGATTGAATGCAACTGCACCGTAAAACATGCGTTCCATCGTCGTGACTTTTGAAGTATCTGAAAAAACAATAGGTTGATTCAATCTGGATGCGCCGTTGAACATCATTTCCATAGTGACAACATTCCGGGTATCGAAATGGATGGGCTGATCATATTCCCAGGCCATATAAAAAAGCCGCGACATATCTGTCACATTGCGCGTATCGAACTGCACAGGCTGGTTAAAAACGCTCGCGGATTCAAACATCCCCTGCATATTTGTGACTTGGGATGTATCAAAGGCCACAGGCTGATTAAATGCACTGGCATAAGCAAACATATTGCGCATACTGGTCACGCGAGCCGTGTTAAACAACACCGGTTGATGAAATGCCGATGCACCTTGAAACATGCTGTCCATGTTGGTTACCTGAGAAGTATCAAAATCTACGGGCTGATTGAATGCCGATGCTCCTGAAAACATCATCGACATATCGGTCACCTGCGAAGTATCTAAAACCAACGCCTGATTAAAGGCTTCGGCACCATAAAACATCCCCTGCATGTTCGTCACTCGCGAGGTATCGAGCTTCAATGGCTGATTAAAATACTTGGCATCTTTGAACATAAAGCTCATGTCTGTCACAAACCGAGTATCCCATCTGACAGGTTGATTGTATTCTACAAAAAACATATCTGTTAAAGATGAAGATAATTTCGTGGCATCCGGAATTTCAACATCTGGAAGCTTTCTCAAATGAGGCAAATCTAATCCCCCCATTCCAAGTCCGACAGGGCCATAAGATTTGATTTCGCGCACGGCATAAACCATTCGACGCTGTGCATCCATCAAAAGTTGTTTATCTTTGCTTGGCAAATCACAAACAAACCCCATTCTTGTCGCTTGATATTGGTGAGTCACCGTTTTAATCGTTTCATATTGTTCAATCCTATCTAAAGCTTCAGAACACTGAGACGGATTATCTAAGAATTTTTGAGAAGGGGATGCCGGATTGATAACACGATTCACCCCATGCGCTTGGGTTGCTGCATTTTCCTGCTCTGTTGCAGGCTGAACAGCATGATCAGCGACATCTTCATTCAAATGAGTATATTCCTCGCCATTATTTTCAGTTTCTTCGGCAACCGTATCATCATCTTCCGCTTCATCACTCAAGTCTCCGGCTTCAGTCTCATCAGAATCATCCGTGATCGAAGCATCTAAAAAAGCCAAATTTTGTTCTACATTCACACATCTGCGCCGTCTTAAATCCCCATCAGAAGTTCTATCTTTTTTAACCTTGGTATATGTTTCTTCTTGATCATGTCTGAATGGGTTCATCCAATTGTCATATTGTCCTATGATTTGAATCGTATATTGTCCTGACTTTTCATAAGTATGTATAAAATCTTCATACTGCTTCCCGCGCACAGGCGTATCCGTCATTTTTGTCCCGGCAGGTTCATCGCCCCATAACACTTGGAAACGATAATGTTTATCCATCGTACAGTCATTTAACAGCGCCACAGGTTTTCCCGGTTCTGTGATTTCAATGACGATTTCAAATATCTTTGACGCACATCTCCCATCTTCCCGGCAAAACTCCCCAATCCAATTCTCAGAAAGGATGCAATCAGAATCCGTTTGACAACGTTTCGAACAGACAAAACCCAAGGCACTGTCACAAAATCCAGCAGGACAATCGTCATCTTTGGTGCAAAAAGCACAGGGTTGGCATTTGCCGCCGCAATCCAAGCCGTCTTCACCGGGATCATAGATACGGTTCGAACATGTATCTGTATCCTTTTCGGCTGCTGTTTTCGCATCGTTAGACTGATGACATCCAGAAACCCATGCAAAACACAACACAAAACAACTCCAACCCCATGCTTGTCTCATCTTTATCTCCTCGAAACGGTTATGACCGTATCCCCATTTTGGATATTATCGAATATATTCTCATCATGGCTTAACTTTTAAAACCACTGGAACGTCCAAAGGATTCACAATATCTTCCACACGTTTGTATAAATTAAACTTGGCCTGACCTTTATGGATGATCTCAGATTCATCTTGAATATAAACGATATCTTCCACAGTTATGCTGCCATCCAATATGTCTTCAAGTCTGTCTTTTGTGTTTGTGCTGCATGGCTGCAATTGAATATGCGAACGAATCCAAACATGAATAAGTTCTTTCATTTTAGGATATGGCCCAAAATTTTCTTTGACTGTAACAAGCCGTTTACCTTTCAATTTTTTGCCGTATTTCTTGGCCCTTTCCAAATATGCTGACAGTTCTGCTTCAATATGGGATTCAAAAGTCTTATTTATCCAATTGACATAATTATCTGATATCTCAATCTTATCCCAAACATCCTCTATATAATTCAGATAGCCCTGACATAATGGAGTATTATTTTTACGACTTTTACGTCTATTTTCTATGGTTTCATTCAATTCATTCATCCAAGCATCTAAAACCTGATGATACATCATGCAAAGTGGTGGATTGTCAGGATCCATACGGCATCCGCCCTTTGTTCGAATTCTTGAATCCAAATAATCGATAAATCCAATTCCCATCGCATTGGGAGGCGGATACTTTAAATATTTGGCTTCAGGCATAGACGTAGCTGTTAAAATCAGATGGGTAATATCTAATTGACGTCCTTGAATATTAAACCCTACCCCCTTTAAATATATTTCAGGATCAATGGTTTGATGATTATGACTATAAATATATAAACTATAATCAAATTTTGCTTTTAAGACATCCCCGGGATGAAGCTTTTCAATGGGAACTTTTTTCAGCTGTTCAAAAGGATCTGTTGATGCACCAGGTATTTGTTGATATGCCATCAATGCATCATGCACAAAGAATTCATCCATCGGCACTTCGCCATTGTATGTTTTTCCTACAGGAATATTCAAAATTCCCAATTCTTCGGCGTTGGTGTCTTGGTTTTGAGAACTTTTCCCCTTTGCATTTTGAACATCCTGGCCAGGAGTATCTTGTTGTCCCCCTGCTGCCGGTTCATCCTGTTCTATGTTTTTCACAAACTCCAAGCTCAAATAGACAGAAATACCAAGCAATGAGAGCAGCAGCAAAAACACCAAAACCAAAACAAATTTAAAACCATTATCTTGATGCATATCGTCAACCTTTAAGAAATATTAAATAACAATTCCCTACGTTCCGCTGAAAGAAACATCATCGAAACGCAGAGACGGAATACGCAGAGAAAAGTCGAGTCTAGGGTCATTACCGACCTCAACGAGTCTGTTCCAAATATCGAGGAAATTGCCTGTGATATTCATTTCAGCAACATTTTGAGTCAATTTCCCATCCTGAATCGCGACACCAGATATTCCAAATGAAAAATCTCCACTGGTCCAAGTCATACCAACCCCTTATCCTGAATATGAATAACGCACCCATTGACAATGTCAGCTATGTTTTGGAATGTCGGCTATGGCTTGCGCCATACGCCGCCAAATTGCTGAAAAATGCTTCGGCTATGCTGCGCATACGCCTTCGCAAGGCGCGTCTACCGGCTGATGCCGCTACGCCGCGCCATTATAGCACGCAATGGCTAAGCAAAAATTTGAATCATTCCCAACTCAAATTTAACAACATGGCAAAACGGTAAGTTGCGGAAACAAATCCCCAGTTTTCCAAAAAACAATAGTAACCAATACCCGTCTAACCACGAAAAACGCCCCATATTGCAGGATTCCAAAGGAGCTTAGCTCCTTTGGTGGGGTCCGGGGCAAAGCCCCGTTTTGCTCGCTCAGTGGCGCATCTCCTTTGTCAGCTTCGTCATTCGCCTCGGTCACGTGCGCTAGCACGCTCCCTTCGCTCATTCCTTGCTTCCTCGAATTTGCATCCACTGTGCGGCAAAAAAAATGGCAGGATTCCAAAGGAGCTCAGCTCCTTTGGTGGGGTCCGGGGCAAAGCCCCGGTGGGGCGTTACGGGGCAAAGCCCCGTTGTGGGGGTAGGCGCGTATTTGCGCAGCAAAAAGCGCCGAAGGGGGCCGCAGCCCCCTTCTTATTACACGTCATCTTTGAGCAAATCGCTGGCTTCTTTCAGTTCCTCACTCAGGACTTTCTGCATCGTCATAGAAATGGCATCACGTGTTTCTTTAGGCAGCAAGTCTACGGGAATGCTGATTTGCTGGCCCGTAGGCAATGTTAATGAAACAGATGGCGTGGCCGGTTTCATATCTGTAGATGTCGGCATGTCCGAGGTCAAGGGCATAGCCGGGGTGGAAGGCATAGCCGGGGTGGAAGGCATAGCTGATGTGGAAGGCATAGCTGATGTGGAAGGCGTTGATGCCTCAAGTCCCATGCTGTCGGGAATGCCGGGCAATGTGGAACGCCAGATGGCATCCAATTCGTCCTGTTCTTCAATCAAATCGAGTTTTTCGAGCTTTTCAGAGCAAACACGAACCAATTCGTCAATATAGTCGCCGAATTCATCATATTCGAGGAACCAGCTTAAGTTATTGCGTTTGAACGTATCATATTGCGAAACGATAAAGCTGCCATAAAGCATATCGACTTTTTCAGGTGCTGTCATACGCATCATATATTCGTGACAGACATCGAGCATGACGCGCATCATATCGAGGCCGACAGATTTATGGAATGCATCGGCCGGAGCTGAGAGCTTGAGCAAAGCCACGATATCAAACAAAGTCACTTTGGTACCGTTACGGCGGAGATCAAATTCAATCTCAAATTTATCTGTGCGCGTATCATAACGTCCGTATTCCAGCAGACGCAGTTTGTAATTGAGCCCGTTCATCAGCTCGCAGTTTCCGAACTGAATCTTATGTTTGTGCAGTTCCTGATCGAGTTTGCGTTTGGAGAAGTTCAAAATTGTATCGACGACGACGGGGTTGACGGTCAATGCATCTAAAACTTCATAGAACTTGTCACACGGTGTTTTATTAGAAACGACGAATTCTTCGGACCGGCGAGAATTGACATTAAGTTTGTAGAGATACTTCCGGCTCGTGCTGGGAGCGTAGGTAATGAGTTCGTAGATCAGGCCGAGGAAGAAAGCGCGATAAATCCGCGTTTCCTGGGCCTTATGACTGCTTTCATCAAGATCGGGCATATTAGACACGATATGCCAGGACTTATCGATATGCGGTGTGACAACAGGCGTTTTTTCGGATTTCGGCATAATCTTGCTGATGACTTCATAGTATGCCTTATAATATTCGCCTTCGCTGCGCACACCTGGCAATGCCGGTGCAAATTTAGACAAGTCATTGGCGCGCAGAGCGTACATCGATTGATAGAACATGATCATATTTCTTTCGATATCTGTGTCTGGCACGGCACCGAAATTATTCAAAATATCATTGATAAGAATAGAACGCGGAGAGTCATCTTTAGGATTCAAGCTAGGATGATATGAGCAAGCTGCAATTGGCGCTTTCTGCTCACCCAGGGGACGTTCGATAAACGGATTGGACAAAGCTCGCGTGGAGGTAATGACTTCGCGAACATACTTTTCAACGGTCGCCGCATCTGTATAACCTTTTTCATATTCGGCTTCACGTTCCAGAGCTTCGATCACGTCCATATCGATAGAAGCACCGTAAGTTTTCTCGAGTTTTTGGGCAAAATATCCCACAATACCTTGTTCAAAAATGGCATTAAATTGAGCTTTATAACCCTTTTTGTCGTTCTGAAGGGCGCAGTTGCGAATATTGATATAGATGCTGTTCGACAATTTGCCATCTACACTGATAGTACTGCCTGTATAAGTATATTGGCGAGCAAATTTATCCAAGCAATGGGCAGAAGCGCAGACATAACGCGTGGTTTTACCGGCGGTTTGGGCATATTTTGACTTGATTTCAGCCATGGAACGGCGAATATCTTTCAACCGTTCATTGAAATTCATATAGAAGGATTCAAATGTATCGCAGAGTTTATCCACATAGATTTTGCATTCGGACAATATGGCATATCGATACTTCAGGCCAAGCAGTTCATCGACATTTTTGATAAATACGCGATACGAGCTGATAATACCGTCATAGCGTTCCGGCATTTTCTGAAATTTTTCAAAAAATCCGAGGTCTTTGCCCAAATCATTATAGGTTTCGACTTTTTCGGTATCGGGATTATCAAAGGTTTTCTTATCAAAACCGGCAAACCATGTTTCCAGTTCACTCACACGATTTTCCACTTCGCGCAGATCATCTTCAATACGGATGCCTGTTTGATAGAGGAAATACCGGACGGCATTGGGATGAATAAAGTCATTGGAAGCATCACGTATCCAAGATTCCATCACATGCGGCTGTTTGTCGCCTAAGATGGCGGTATTTGGCGCATTGAACAAGCTGTAAGCGGCATTTTTTGCCGATTCATCCATCGCCTGACGGGCGGTTTTCTCATATCTTCGGATATCTTCATACGTTTTGCGCAAGCTGTTGGCAACATCGGCAGCACCGCTTTTATTGGCAGCATTATTGATATTGGTTTCTGCCATTTTGCGCATGTCCTTAAGACGGCCAAGGCTCACACTTTGCTCTCTGGCATACGTATCCAGCGCACTCAGATAACTTTCCCAAGTCGTGCCCAAGCGTGTGACGCCGTCTGTGTCAAATTCTGTACACTGATCGATGATGGAAACAGCAAACGGATCGCCTTGGCTCACCAAATTGTCAACCGTATTGATGTAGGATTCTCCAGTTGTCGACTGTCCGCCCAAGGAAATGCCTTTTTCACGCATCAGCAAATCATTTTTTTGCTTTTGGACCATCATTTCGTCAAACCGGAGCCACTGATCTGACACACACTGCCGGATCCAATCCATACCGATATAGGCATGCACATCTTCGGTTGGATAAAGCAGCATTGATGTACCGGCTCCTGCATAACGATTTCGGCCGCTTTCACGGCACAACGCACGAATGGTGTTATCTTCCGAAGAATTGCTGCGTTTATTCATGGGACCAATCGACTGCGCATAAATGCAATTGGCGGCATGATCCAGATATTGCTCAAAATTGTTCAGTTTTTTGCCTTCAATATTCTGCGCATCAAACAAGAAACAATAATCGTAAGGACGAATCTGGTATTCCTCAAAATCTTCCGAACCTGCACGCGGAAATTCGATGCGCAGTTTGTTCTTAAACCGTTCAGGCAATGTCCCGTCGCCTTTCATCAAAAACGCATCCAGCTCGCGTAAGGTCGCATACGCATTGCACTTCAAATTGTTGCGTTCCGATTCGCCATGCACCACTTCAAACAGCACTTCAGGCAAAATAAAAAATCCGCGTGTAATATTGGCGCTTTGTCTGAACCGTGTTCTCAAAAAGTTCCGCACATACAAAGCCACAGGCAAAATCAGCCCGGATCCCGTACCGCCGGCCAGCGTACTGACAATAATCACGCGCAATGCCTGCGGCGCACCGCCCTCTTCCAGGCGATATAAATCTTCAACGGCATTATGCAGCGGCAGCATATTGCCGGCACGCACGGCTGTATCAAACGCCAAACGCGATATCGCGCGCACCTGCCCCGCACCTTCTGTCAAAGTTTTGCTGCTCAAAATCGGATTCACAGGAAACCAATTGTCACGCGCATGCTGATCCAAATTCAAATATTCGCCAACCGTCAAAGATGTCGATGTCTGAACTGTATAAATATGCGGATTGGCTTCGCGAATTTCCCGAAGCTCATTGATATCGGTATCAAACACACAAAAACCAATCGACTTGCGCTGCGTCTCACTGACCAGCTTAGACACGCGACAAACGATATCTGAACCTTTTCCACCAAGACCGATTAATAAGGTAGGTGCTAGCATTGACTGTTCTCCTTTATTGCCCGAACGGACACCATAAATACGCCATCAACAGCGACTCCATCCTATCAGTATTATATCATTAAAAGATTTCAAATTTTCTAATTTCTTAGGAAACAGTCCACGGTATACGCAATGGAATACAGGCCCCTCCCAACAACTTTGGATACGCCGCGAGAAGGGGGCAGTCGCCCCCTTCGGCGCTATTTGCTCTGCAAATACG